>JAQWFN010000033.1 GCA_029238785.1 Flavobacteriales bacterium
AAAGAAAGGTTCCCAATGAAGGGCTGCGGTTAACTCGTCCCAGCGGGTTGGCCTGGAAGTCGAGTTGATTGTAGTAGATATCAGAGATTTCGTTGGTCCAATCGGTTGTGAAAGCACCTTCTGTATTTGTGGCTGCCAAACTACCAGAGTGAATCGCCACTACGCAGATATCTTGCCCATAAGTTGCCTCCAGGGCTTCAGCAACAATTGCGGCAGCAGGGCAGTTTCCACATTGATGGGCTGTAAAATCTTCTAAAAGCACATTGCGCGAAAGATCTTCAGGTGCTCCAAAGCTTGGAGGAGGCCCGTAAGTGGCTTCATCATAATTCGTGGTTACAGGAATGATTGGGTCTTCAATAACATCGCAAGAAGCCAAAAGTCCAATGCTTGCGATAAGAAAGAATGCTGTCTTTTTCATAGTGCTGCTGCTTAGAAACTACTTGTTATCGTTAATTCAAATCCGTTAGATGCAGGAACGGCTCTACAAACACCTCCTACACAGAAGATACCTTCTCTTCGTTTTCCGTATCCAACAGATATTCTATTAGAACCATTAATATAGCCCATTGTTCCATAAACGTAATGAACACGCTCTTCCGTATTATCATTACCGTAATTGTATTGGTCCATGATACTGAAGAACCAGTGAGGCGACCAGTTGTATTCGAGAATAACCGTTGCCCAATCTCCTTTATCTTGCTCTGTAAAGAGCGTTTGCGCTTCTAAACGAATAGAGTGCTTAGGTTTAATCTTGTAGTTTAATTCAAGTACGTGGATATCAGCGAAGATCATGCCCTTCTCATCGGTTGTTACCGGTGTTGCCAGTGGGTTGAACTCTAAGTAGTAGTAAGTGTACTTCGCTTTGAGATCCTTATTGATTTTTCTTGAAATTTGAGCGTTGAAGTCGCGAACATACTTCGTTCCGCCAAAGCCCCAAGAGTTGCGTGTATATCCGTCTACCACTCCTTCTACGCCAGCGAGCTGGGTTGTATCAAGAGAGTTGGCTGCAGCGTAGTTCATGGTGATGTTGGTTCCATACTTTCCACCCAAGGCTGTTCCTTTTGGGATTTTGAAGAAGACTTCACCACTATAGCTTGCTTCTCCGTTGATTACTGTTGCGTAGGGATACAGCGTTGCTGCTAAGTTATAGGTATGCTGTTGTGTAATTGCTGGAATGAAGTTAATTGGTGCGTCAAAGAGGAGTAGGTTTCGGTCTGAACGAAAGCTCATGTTATCTACCACCTTGGCTTGAAGGTTGAATCCAAATCCTTTTTGACTGTAGCTGAGGTTGGTAAAAAAGCCTTCTCCAGCGCGGTAGGTAAATCCGTTATCGGCATTGGGATCATTGATTTTCGCAACATATTCCCCATAGAAGTTCCAATTCCCTCGGATCACATTAAGTCTTGCTGCATAGGAGCCCACATTGTCTGGAACTTCCAAGACGAGGGTGTCTTTTTCAATGGTACCTCCACTTTGAAAACGAGTCACAAAGGATCCTCCAAGGGTGATTTTGGTTTTTTTCTCGGCGAGTGATTCGAAGGCCTCATTCAAGAAGATTTCTCCATCTAAAGCTCGAATAATACCTGGGCCATTCACCAAACCATCTTCAAAATCGAGACGTTGTTTTCCGTAAATACCTTTCAAGTAAACACCTGCAACAGGATTAAATTTCACCCTAAAACCATCAAGGGCATTATCTAATCCAAGGTTTCGTTCTTCGTAAGCGCGAAAAATCAAACCGCTTCCAAATTGGTCGTAAAAGTTACCAATGGTAATGTCGAATTTCTGGTGTTGGTACTGCGCAAAGCGATAGCCGATACCCGAGCCTTTGAATCGACCAGGAAAACCTAGCACGGCATTCAGATAAGACTCATAACGCATTCCAGCAGAGAAATTTCCTTTGGTGTAAATCAAGTTTCCAAAAGCATTGAAACCCGATTTCTCTGGAGGAACAATTGCGCCAATCAGCGAGTCTTCACTATACGTTTGGAAGAGGATTTGTACGTTTCCGTGAATTTGACCTTGATCTGCAGGGGTGTTTTGTGCTTTGATTTGAAAAGACAAAAGTGCAAACAGACCTAGAATTAGGAACTTAAAGTACTTCAAGATGTTTTTGGTTTTTTGGTTTTGGTAGTCTTTTGATGAACGCGGGGGCTTATTTCATCAATTTGAGCAACTCTGCGTAAAGTTCTTCTTCATCGCCTTCAGCGTAGTTGTTGTGCTGCCAAACGATGTTTCCCTCACCGTCTACCAAGAAGGTGTGAGGAACGTTAATCACTTGCATAGCGCGTGAGAAGTCTTTGTTAGGATCGAGAAGAATTTCGAAATCCCACTCAACGGAATTCACATAAGGTCCAACACGAGAAACTGAACGCTGGTCGTCAATAGTCACAGCAATGATTTTCACACCAGTTTCTTCTTGCCATTCTTCGTAGAGTTCTGAGTAGTTGTTCAATTCACGTTTGCAAGGGCTGCACCATGTTGCCCAAAAGGAAATGATAATCGGTTTACCGTCGTTGGCTAATGCTCCAGTATCAACAGTATTACCGGCAAGGTCTTTAAGTTTAGTACTAGGTACTTGGTTGTTTTGTGCAAGGCTAGTGAATGAGCAAACAAATGCTAAGGCAATTACGATGAATGATTTCATTGGTGTTTTTGTTTAATTAAAAAAAGGATCAGCAGCTAGAATACAACATGCGTACCAAACTACTGATCCTTCTCAATATTTACTCAATCGCTTATTTAGCGATAGTAATTCTTGTGCTAGCAACTGTAGTACCAGCAGTAACATTGATCATGTAAACACCTGCTTCGAGGTTGTTCATGTCCAAAGTTACTCGCTGCTCTCCTGGAGCCAAAGTTCCAAGTGCGTTGTTTGCAACAACTTTACCTACCATATCAACGATTTGGTAGCTTACTTCAGTTGAAGTAGCAACAACAAAGTTCAATGTAGCTTCTCCTACAGTTGGATTTGGATATACATTCATAGAAGCTTCAAAAGCAACAGCTTCGTCTACAGATACAGATGCAACGTTTCCGTTTCCTGAGTCTGAGGTGAAGTCATAAGAACCGTCGTAGTAGTAGAACGTGCTGTTTCCATCAGTGTCGATAGACTCTACACTAACAAAACCGTCAACACCACCCCATTGAGTTCCGTGCATTCCATCACCATAAGAATCAATCCAAGTGAATTCCCAACATCCTAGATCTCCGTCAACAGCGAAATCATGGAAAATAGCAACTGGAGTACCGTTACCATCATTTGGGTAACCACCACCTGTTTGAACAACATTTCCGTTTCCATCTCTCAATTCCCAAGAAGCTTCTTCTGGCCAGTTGTCAGTAGAACCGTTGATTTGGAAGTGAGTGGTGTGGTCAGATGCATACATGAATGCAGAAGCCGCGTTGTTTCCAACGTTTCCATCTCCCGAAGTAGTTACATCAAAAGTTACGTTTTGATCTCCATCAATCTGAATTCCAGTGATTGAGGTAGTCGCAGTTCCGTAAGTGTCGATGCTTCCTGACCAGTTAGAAGTCAAAGGACAGTTGCTGCATCCGTTAGCAGTTACAGTTGCGCTTGAAAGTGCGTTGGTTCCTAGGTTCATGAACTCTACATCAGCAGAGAAAACACCTGTACAACCATCACCTGAAGTTGCAACATCAATCATTGCAGGGTCTACTGCTTGAGTAGCTGCTTGGCAAGTAGCTGCAGAAGCCTCAGCCCACAAAGTAGATGCACTAGCTTGACCCATCTCAGTAATGATACGGTTAGGACAAACCAAGTAAATTGTTGGGAATGCAGTTACAGCCAACAAATCGCTGATGCCAGCGTCATCAATGATCGGGAAGTTTGTACCGGCAGTCCAATTTCCTTGAGTGTTACCACCTGTTCCTTGGATATCAGCCAAAGTAGTTGCAGCATCTCCTTCAATCCAGAAAACCATCAAGTCGTCAGAACCATCTGGTCCGTGCTCTTCATAAAGGTCTTCCAATGCACCAGTGTTATGGTAGTTCCAGCAAGGCCCACACCAAGTTGCAGATACATCAATAATTACTTGCTTCCCTTCGTCCAAAACGTCGTAAAGGTTCCAAGTATTTCCGTTGATGTCAGTACCTGTCCAATCAGGGCAGATAGATCCATCAGGCAACTGCGCGTAAGCGAAGTTCACCGTCATTGCCGCGAAAGCGACCATCAAAAAGCGTAAAGTTCTTTTCATAATTATTGTATTTGATCTAAGCTTGATTTAGCGAATCGTAAATGTAGATTTTTTTTAACGTAAATATCAAATGGATTTGAATTGAATATCGAAGTCCTTTTACTAGAAAATGCTTGAAATTCGACTTGTTTCGTTACCTCTTTGTGTGCTTAAGAGCCTCGTTATGTGATTGTTTTCGGATGTTGCAGGGGTTTTTGGAGTGAAGTTTTAGTGGTGAAATTGTCACTTGTTTCTTGGTCTCCTAAAAGTGATGAGGCTAATGTTGAACTGCGATTTAGCAGTACTCGAGAGTGCAGTATCATGAGGAATCAGACTGCAGGTAAAAAATGAAGCTTGAAATAATCCTTTTATTCAGGGTCGTCAATAAATAGCTTTCCAATCTTCTTTCTGCAGCTGGTGAAGTTTCATCGGCGAGCAGTGCCAAGACTTCTTGTTTCTCAGCTAGCGCCAAGCCTTTCGAATCTGTGATGTAAGAAATTACTCGCTTTAAAAACCCAAGTATGATTACAGAATGAGGTGGGGTTCAGCCTTATTCTTTTGTATATTGCAGTGAAAACCGAGAAATATGAAAAAAAATCTACTCTTTATAGCTGCAATTTTCCTTGGTGCTAGCCTTTTTGCTCAAAACTTAGAAATTATTGAGCCTACAAACCTCGTTACTGGAGACCCAACGGTAACTGAAGACAATACAATCGCTGTTTACTGGGATGTACAGAATAACGGAGACACACCTGTGCAAGTGAGATGTAGAAGAGAGATCCTCGTTTTGCAAGATGGAGCAAGAGAGCGTTTCTGTTGGGGTCCACTTTGCTACGATTGGGGAACAGAAATGTCATTGGCTAACGGAGCTTCTCTTGTGAACATTCCTTCAGGTGAATTCAACAGTACTTTTGTTGGTGACTATCAACATCAAGGTAATCCGGGAACTTCTTTGATTCGTTACTGCTTCTTCAATAATCAAGACCCAACTGAGGAAGTGTGTTTTGATGTAACATATTGCGTTGATGAGAATTCACAAAATTGCGCGGTGAGTGTGGAGCAGGTTTCTAACGAAAGCGCCAGCTTCCAAATTTCACCAAACCCAGTTGCGAACACTGCAAGAATTGACTTTAATGTGCCCAACTGGACACCAAACAGCAAAGTTGTGGTGTACAACATGGTAGGAGAAGTAATGACTGAAGTTGTTTTAACTAGAAACCATGGAGCTGCCCAAATTGATGCAAGTGAATTGGCGAATGGAGTTTACTTCTACGCACTTGTAGTTAACGAACAAGTACTAAGCACCAAGAAATTGGTGGTGTCGAAATAAGATTTTCTTAGCATATTTGAAGGTCGATTCTTAAAGGATCGACCTTTTTTTTACCATCTACTTTCCCATGAAAAAACTCCTTTACATTCTTTGTTCTTGTTTTTTACTGATTTCATGTAGTGAAGAGGAAACGCAAAATCTCCCATCAAGTGAAGCGGATCAATCACTACTACGATTCAGCCAGCACTCGGCTTCGAACTCAGGGGTAACTTTTCAAAACACCATCACCGAAACAGAAGAGGTAAATCACTTGGAATGGGATGCCGTTTATTACGGTGGAGGTGTTGCAGCGGGTGATTTAAATGGCGACGGCTTGCCTGATTTATATTTTTCGGGCAATCAAGTGGAAGATGCAGTTTATCTAAATAAGGGCAATTTTCAGTTTGAGGACGCATCGCTTCAAGCCAAAATCCAAGAGCCAGGAACATGGTCTAATGGGGTGGCCATGGCTGATGTAAATGGCGATGGACACCTCGATATCTATGTGTGCAGGTCATCATGGCGAATGGATGACGACCAGCCTGAGCTTAGAAGAAATCGCTTGTTCATCAACCAAAAAGATGGGAGCTTTAAGGATGAAGCAGCTGCTTATGGCGTTGATAATATTGGATACAGTACACAGGCGTCTTTCTTTGATTATGATCATGATGGCGACTTGGATCTATTTCTCCTCAACGCACCAAGCAACAACCTTGATCAAAAAATCCGCTACCAAGAAACGGGCTTTCCAGAATTTTCGAGCGATAAGCTTTACCGCAATGAAGGAGGGACAGTTTTTACCGACGTTTCAAAGGAAGCAGGTGTGGATGCTTATTCCTTTGGATTAGGCGTGGTTTGTTCAGACTTGAATCATGATGGCTGGGTAGACATCTACGTGGCGAACGATTATGAGCGACCAGATTACATGTACATCAACCAGCGAAATGGAACCTTTGTAAATCAGTTGAATGAACGCATCAAGCACACGGCCTTTACTGCAATGGGTTGTGATGCGGCAGATTTGAATAACGATGGTTTTGTAGATCTCACGGTGCTCGATATGCAAGCAGAAGATCATCAGCGATCAAAAACCAACATGCCTTCAATGCAGCCAGAAAACTTTTGGAGTTATGTGTCGAAAGGCTACAACTACCAATACATGAGTAATGTACTACAAATGAACAACGGAACAGGCTTCTTTTCTGATGTAGCACAGATGGCTGGCATCGCTTCAACCGATTGGAGTTGGGCTGTTTTGGCGAGTGATTTCGATCAAGACGGATGGAATGATTTGTATGTAACAAACGGCATCAATAGAGACATTAGGAACAACGATTTTGCTTTGAGCTTTGAAGAGAAACTGGAGCAAGGAGTACAAGTGAACCTCTTTGAAATGGTGGAAGAGGCGCCAGTAACATTAACACCCAACTACCTGTTCCATAATAAAGGTAATTTCCACTTTGAAAAAACCACAGATGATTGGGGCTTGGCTGAACCAGCATTTAGTTTTGGCGCAATTACCGCAGACCTCGACCAAGATGGTGATTTGGATTTGATCGTGAACAACAACAATGCACATCCTTTCATTTACGAAAATCAAGTGTCGACTGGAAATTGGTTACAAGTAGCGGCCAATGCGGGAACCATGAATCAACAAGGTTTAGGAACGAAAGCCATTGCCTTTGTAGATGGAGAAATCAGGTATCAAGAATTAACAGGGGTTCGCGCTTACCAATCTTCATCAGAACCGATTATGCACTTTGGTCTAGGAGAACAAACAGTTATTGATTCCTTGCTTGTTATTTTTCCTGATGGAAAGGCGATCAAACGCTACGATGTGCCAGCTAATCAACGCATCACCTTCAATTCGAAAGAAGCAAAAGTGCAAGCGATAAAGGTGTATGATTTCAAACCAGCGCTCCTTAGAGACTATTCACAAGCCATCGCAAGTGCAGTTCCACATCAAGAAAACGCTTATGACGATTTCAGTAGAGAGATTTTATTGCCACACAAACAAAGCGAGCACGGTCCGGCTCTTGCTGTTGGCGACATAAATGGCGACGGTTTAGAAGATGCCTTTCTCGGCGCCTCCATTGGTTTTGAATCGCAATTTCTTTTGCAAAACAAGCAAGGCGGCTTTGATGTGAGGGCCTCAGGTTTGAAAGATGAGATGTATGAAGACGTGTCGGCAATTTTGTTTGACGCTGATCAGGATGGAGATCAAGATTTGGTAGTGGCCAGTGGTGGTTATGAATTTGAAGTGAATAGTTCACGTTATGCTGCACGCTTGTACATGAATAACAGTGGGAGCTTCGAAAGGGCAAGTGCTGGAGCATGGCCGGAAATCACCACCAACGCCTCAGTGGTGAAAGCCCTAGATTGGGATCTCGATGGCGATGTAGATGTCTTTCTTGCTGGAGGGGTATTGCCGGGGAAATATCCTCAGATTGATCGATCTTACTTACTCGAAAACTTGGGCGACGGGAAATTCTCTGCTCAAGATGTAAGCGACTTGTTAGGACAAAATGGGGTCATTACCGATGTGAGATGGGCCAACCTGGAGGGCGATGAGCGTCCAGAACTTATTGCTGTGGGTGAATGGATGAGTCCGAGCATTTTCACTTGGGGCGAAAGCGGCTTAGAAAAATCGCCATTGAGTTCAGGTTTAGAAGCTTTCCGAGGATGGTGGTGGAGCATTGATTTAGCTGATGTCGATAATGATGGTCAGCTCGATCTACTCCTGGGCAACATGGGCGAAAACACCAAGTTTCACGTCAGCAACAAAAAACCACTTCGTGTTTATGCCAAAGATTTTGATGGAAATGGAACCAACGATGTGGTGCTTTCTAAGAGCTATAAGGATGAGTTTGTTCCGGTGAGAGGGAGAGAATGTTCTTCCGAGCAAATGCCTTTTGTTAAAGAGAAATTTACAGATTATAAAAGCTTCAGCGAGGCCAATATACAAGAGGTTTTGGGTGCTGGAATTGACGATGCCTTGTATCTGGAGGTGAATGAGTTCCGCTCTGGGATTGCTTACAGAGACGGCAGCGGATGGCGTTTTGAAGCCTTGCCTGCATTAGCCCAGATTTCCGCACTAAAGTCGATTATTGCTCGAGATTTGAATGGAGATGGTCGATTAGACTTGGTTCTTGCAGGGAATCATTTTGGTGCAGAGGTGGAAACCACGAGGCATGATGCATCGAACGGCTTGGTGCTTGTTCAAATGGCCGATGGAAGCTTTGAGGAGCGTCGGGTTTTAGAAAGTGGCTTCTACGCTCCAGGTAATGTGGTAGACATGCAATGTGTTTTTGTGCCATCGCTTGGAAAAGAAGTTCTTATCGTAGCTTCAAACAATAGCAGGTATGCTGCATTTGTTCTTGGCTTAAGGCCTTAGACTTAAGATTGGTGATAAACTGCTCTCTAGGAATATTGGAACACCCAATGCTTACCACTATCTTTACGCCCTCATGAACAAAATCAGAAAACAACAGGCACTTGATTATCATTCTCAAGGCCGAAAGGGGAAGTTGGAAGTTATTCCTACGAAGCCTTACAGTTCTCAACTCGATTTATCTTTGGCCTACTCTCCGGGAGTGGCTGAACCTTGTCTTGCCATCGCTGAAAGACCTGAGGACGTTTACGAATACACGACCAAAGGAAACCTTGTAGCCGTGATTTCAAACGGAACAGCAGTGCTTGGGTTGGGCGATATTGGTCCGGAAGCCAGCAAACCAGTAATGGAAGGAAAAGGCTTGCTTTTCAAAATATTTGCAGACATCGACGTTTTCGACATTGAGGTGGACGCGAGTGATGTTGACCTTTTTGTTCAAACGGTTAAGGCCATAGCTCCAACATTTGGAGGGATTAACCTAGAAGATATTAAAGCTCCGGAAGCCTTTGAAATTGAAGAAAGATTAAAGGCTGAATTGAACATCCCGATCATGCATGATGACCAGCACGGAACGGCCATCATTTCTTCTGCCGCCCTCTTGAACGCCTTGGAATTGGCAGAGAAAAGCATTGAAAATGTGCGCATTGTTATTAGTGGAGCAGGTGCAGCGGCCATGTCTTGTGTAGACTTGTATTTAAAATTGGGTGCGCGACTTGAGAACATGGTGATGTTCGATTCCAAAGGAGCGATCAGCAAAACCCGCACTGATCTCGACAAGAGAAAGCAGCGTTTTGCTGGAGATCATGATTTTAAAGATTTGGCCGAGGCAATGAAAAATTGCGATGTGTTTTTGGGTTTGAGCAAAGGTGGTGTTGTGAATAAAGACATGATTGCAAGCATGGCTGAAAACCCGATTGTTTTTGCTCTCGCGAATCCAGATCCTGAAATTGCATACGACGAAGCAAAGAGTGTTCGCAAAGATGTGATTATGGCAACCGGGAGGTCTGACAATCCCAACCAAGTGAACAATGTACTTGGTTTTCCATATATATTCAGAGGTGCCTTAGACGTGCGAGCAACATGCATTAATGATGAAATGAAGCTCGCTGCCGTAAAGGCCATTGCAGATTTAGCTAAGGAAAACGTGCCTGAAGAGGTGAATGAGGCTTACGACTTGAAGAACATGTCTTTCGGGAAAGAACTCATCATCCCAAAACCAATGGATCCAAGATTGATCACTACTGTTAGTATGGCGGTGGCGAAAGGAGCGATGGATTCTGGGGTAGCGCAAAAACCAATTTTAAATTGGGATGCCTACGCAAGAGAATTGAGAAGACGACTAGGTCAGGACAATAAACTTATAAGAAGTATCTCCGAGCGCGCGAAGAAGCGACCGAAGAAAGTGGTTTTTGCTGAGGCGGATAATTATAAAATACTCAAAGCTGCGGAACAAGCGGTAGATGAGGGTATTGCGGTGCCAATTCTTTTGGGTGATATTGAACTGATTCAGAAAATGATTGAGGACAACAACCTGGAGTTGGAGGGTGTTGAGATTGTTGATGCTCGTGCCGCAAGTGAACGTGCACGCCGCGATTATTTCGGAAGTATACTTTTTGAGAAGCGAAAACGAAAAGGACTCACTTTGAGTGAAGCAGTGCGCTCAATGAGAGACCGAAATTATTTTGGGGCGATGCTGGTTGAGACAGGCTATGCAGACGCCTTGATTTCTGGAATTGCTAGAAACTATAGAAACGTTATTCGTCCGGCCCTCCAAATCATTGGAATGGAAGAAGGCGCCAAGCAAGTCGCGGGGATGTACATCATCGAGTCGAAAAAAGGTCCGGTTTTCTTTGCAGACACCACCGTGAACCTAGACCCCACGGCTGAAGAGATTGTAGATATCACGCTTTTGGTGAACAAAACAATCCAAAAGATGAGCATCACGCCAAAAATTGCGCTTTTATCGTACTCGAATTTCGGGTCGGCAGAAGGGGCAGATGCACAGAAAATGCGCAAGGCGACGGAATTGCTTCACCGCAATCATCCAGAATTAATCGTGGACGGAGAGATTCAAGCGAATTTTGCGCTCAACAACGAAATGGCTGCTGAGCTTTTTCCATTTTCCCAATTAAAAAATAGAACTACCAATACCCTTATTTTCCCTAACCTCGCTTCAGGAAATATCGCCTATAAGTTGATGCAAGAGATGGGGGAGAAGGAAGTTATTGGGCCCATCCTTTTAGGGATGAAGAAGTCTTTCCACATTCTTCAAATGGGTTGCAGTGTTCGAGAAATAGTGAATATGGTGCGCATCGCAGTTGTTGACGCCCAAACGAAATAAATTATGATACATCACCTTAACGGTCGATTGATCGAAAAATCCCCCACGCATGCTGTTATTGAATGTGCCGGAGTAGGCTACTTTGTTAATATCAGTTTGCACACGTATTCAGCCCTTGGAGACGATGAAAATGTTCGCCTCTTAACCCACTTGGTAGTTCGAGAAGATGCCCATACCTTATATGGCTTTCATCAAGAAGATGAACGGTCTGTATTTCTGAAGCTCATCTCTGTTTCTGGCGTTGGGGCTTCTACCGGGAGAATGATCATCTCGTCAATGAGTCCGGATGAGGTGAAAACAGCCATCTTAAGTGGCGATGTCAAAGCCATCCAAAATGTGAAAGGAATTGGTGCTAAAACTGCGCAACGAATTATTGTAGATTTGCAGGACAAAATTGGAGAAGTTAGTGGTGGAGGAGAAATTATTTCACTTGGGGGCAATACAGCAAAGCTTGAAGCGTTATCTGCATTGTCGTCGCTCGGCTTCGACAACACCAAAGCGAACAAAACTCTCGAGTCTATCTTGAAACAGCACGGTACTGACCTTTCAGTAGAAGCGTTGATTAAGATGGCGCTCAAATTGATGTAATACGTGATCTTGAGCTCTAAAAAATGGATGAAGTACTCATTGGCAATCGGCCTTCTGAGTATTGTGTGGATAGGTTTCTCTAACAATGTGGAGAGTTCCTTTGTGAATCCATTGCACCCCAAAGTTCGACGAGAAAAAATAGCAGTTCAAGCTGTTGATACAGGAGATGTGGTGCTCCCGCTTCCACATGGTGAAGACAGCAACAACCCGGTAGAAAATACGGGTGGAGTTTCCCTCGATTGGCCAGATAACATTCAGTATTCGGTTGAGTACGACCCCGAAACAGGGAATTATGTGGTTTACCAAACCATCGGTGATTCACTGCGCTTTAGAATGCCTACCACCTACACGCTGGATGAATACCTAGAAACCAGCATTAATGAAAACGTTTCTGAATATTGGACGAGGCTGCAGGAAGAAGAAGATGAAGAAGATCGTGCTTTTGAACCTAAACTTACTGTTGGTGGAGAAGGTTTTGACCGAATTTTTGGTGGAAATGAAATCTCAATTCGACCACAAGGATCTGCAGAATTGACCTTTGGTGTTAATGTCAGCAAAACAGAAAACCCAAGAATTCCAGAGCGTCAGAGAACCATCAGTACCTTCGATTTCCGTCAAAGAATTCAATTAAATGTAGTGGGGAATATTGGTGAGAAAATGCAACTGACTACCCAATACAACACCGAAGCAACTTTTGATTTCGAGAACCAAATGAAATTGGAGTACACGGGCGATGAGGATGAAATCATTAAAAAAATTGAGGCAGGTAACGTGAGTTTGCCGCTCCGTGGGACACTCATCTCAGGAAGTTCAAGTCTATTTGGTCTGAAATTGGAAACGCAGTTTGGTCGCTTAAGAAACACCACCGTTTTCTCTCAACAAAAAGGGGAACGAAAAGAAATTGAGGTAGAAGGAGGTGCACAAACCCAACTTTTCGACATTCGTGCAGACAACTACGAAGCCAACAAACACTACTTCCTCTCAAATTGGTTCAGAGACCAATATGATATTGCCCTTCAAAGTCTTCCTGTGGTGAATTCTGGTGTGAACATCACCCGTATCGAAGTTTGGGTGGTGAACCAACAAGCGAACACCCAAGACGTCAGGAATGTGATTGGTTTCGCTGATCTTGGTGAGAACCAAGCTTACATGTCGAGCAACATCAACGTTCCTTCATATGTGGATGATCCCAACTTGGCCATCACCCCAAATCCATCGAACCTCAATAATGAGATTTTTAGTCGTGTCACTAGCAACCCAGATATCATGGGCTTTAGTGGAGCAAACGCGGCCATTGCTGCGGAGTTCCCAGAATTTCAACAAGGGATTCACTATGAAAGGGTTGGAAATGCTAGGAAACTTAGTCCTTCTGAGTACTCTTACAATACAAGACTAGGGTTTGTCTCACTTCGTCAGGCGCTCAATAATGCCGAGGTACTTGCGGTGTCTTATGAGTATACCCTGAACGGTGAAACCTTTCAAGTAGGTACCTTGAGCCAAGATGGATACACTGCACCAAGTGCACTTGCATTGAAAATGCTGAAAAGTTCTATTACGCAAGTAAGTTTAGACAACGGCGATCCTTCTCCAATGTGGGACTTGATGATGAAAAACGTCTACAGCATTGGCGCATTTGGGGTGAACAGAGACAACTTTAGATTGGATGTTTGGTATAACGATCCCTCAACGGGGGTTGACCTGAATTATATTCCAAGAGAGCCTTTGGACGGACAGCTTTTGATTCAAGTTTTGAACATGGATCAATTGGACGTCAACGGAATGAATAACCCAGATGGTGTTTTCGATTTTGTTGATCAGGCAGCTACCATGGGTGGTTTGATTCAAAGTGATAATGGTAGGATTTTCTTCCCAGTTGTAGAGCCTTTTGGTGAACACCTGGCCAATGAAATTCGAACAAGATTGCCTGCAGAACCCGCATTAGCAGAGGCGGTGGTAAATACCGTGGTTTTCCAGCCTTTGTATGATAGTACGAAAACAGCTGCGCAACAAATTCCATCCTTAAATCGATTCAGACTTCGCGGACAGTATCAAAGTTCTTCTTCATCAGAGATCCCATTGAATGCTTTCAACGTGCCTCAAGGTTCGGTTACTGTTACTGCAGGAGGTGTGAGATTGGTAGAGAACCAAGATTATACGGTTGACTATAAACTCGGTCGGGTTCGAATTTTGAATGAAGGACTCCTCGACTCTGGTCAGCCCATCAAAGTATCACTCGAAAGTAACTCCCTCTTCAACATTCAAACAAAAACAATGATTGGAACCCGCTTCGATTATGAGGTGAGTGATAATTTCAATGTTGGGGCCACCATGCTTAATTTGCGGGAGCGACCCCTAACACAGAAGGTAAATATTGGTGATGAACCAGTAAACAATACCATCTTGGGAACCGACCTCTCTTACCAAACAGAGTCTGGTTTCCTAACCAAAATGGTTGATAAAATTCCATTCATCGAAACCAAAGAGAAGTCGAGCATTGATTTTTCTGCGGAGGCGGCCTACCTTATTCCTGGGCACTCCAGAGCCATTGGTAGAGATGGAAATGCTTACCTCGACGATTTCGAAGGAAGCCAAAGTACCATCGATATTCGTTCCATCAATCAGTGGTTCTTGGCGAGTACACCTAAGTTACAGCAAGACCTTTTCCCAGAGGGTGATATTGAAGACAATCTCCAATACAACTATAATAGAGCGAAATTAAGCTGGTACATTATTGATCCGCAGTTCTTCCGTGGGAATGGATTGAATGACGGACAGGTTGATGATGCCATTCGAAGCGACCACAGAATGCGTGAGGTGCTTGAGAACGAGGTATTCCCAAACCGTGAACTTCCTGCAGGAACACCTCCAAACATCGCCACACTTGATTTAACCTATTACCCCGATGAACGTGGTCCGTATAACTATGTACCACCAGGAGGAGATCAGTTTGCCGATGGATTGAATCCAGACGGTAGCTTGGCCAATCCTGAGGAAAGCTGGGGTGGTATTCAACGCGCCTTAACAACCACCGATTTTGAAGCCTCAAACATTGAGTTTATTCAATTTTGGTTGATGGATCCTTTTAATGACGATTCGCCGAACCAAAGTGGTGGTGACCTCTATTTCAACTTAGGGAACGTTTCGGAAGATGTCTTGAACGATAGCCAATTGAGCTACGAGAACGGTATGCCGAGTGAAAACCAAGACCTTCCAATATTGACGGGCACATGGGGATTCTATCCAGACCCTTCTACTTTTAACGTCGTAAATGCCTTCGATAACTCAGTAGGTAACTACCAGCAGCAAGATATTGGTTTGGATGGATTGAACAGCGACGCAGAGCAAGACTTCTTTGCTGATTGGCTCGCTGATTTGCAGGCCTTCCTTACTCCTGAAGCCTATTCTCGTTATGTGAACGACCCTTCTGCTGATGACTTTGAATACTTCCGAACGCCTGAGGCCCAAGCTGCCAATGCTACCATCTTGCAGCGTTACAAGGACTTCAACGGTTATGAAGGAAACGCCAACACGGCCAGCCCGAACGGTTACCCAATTACGGCAACCACCATTCCGAATACGGAGGACATCAATGGCGACATTACGCTTGGAACCATCGAAAGCTACTACCAATATAAAGTTAGTCTTCGTCAGCCAGACCTCGGAGAGCAAAACATTGGAAACAACTACATCTTTGATAGCTTCGAACAAAACGTGAATACACCAGAGGGTGACCGAAATGTTCGTTGGTACCAGTTTAGAATTCCAGTGCGTGAATTCCAACGACGTGTAGGAAGCATCTCTGATTTTAGAAGTATTCGTTTCATGAGAATGTTCATGAAGGGATGGAATGAAGAAGTTACCCTGCGTTTTGCTCGTTTGGAGTTGATTCGTGGTGAATGGAGACAATTCCTCGGGTCACTCGAAGGTGCTCAAGAGATCGAACCTGGAGATCCAGAACCAACTACCTTTAATATCAACGCCGTAAACATCGAGGAAAACGGAAACAGAGATCCAATTCCTTATGTTACCCCTCCTGGAATTCAGCGAGAAATTGATGTGGCAACCGCCAATCAACGTCAGTTGAACGAACAATCGCTCGCCTTAAACGTTTGCAACCTCGAAGATGGTGATGCACGAGCCGCCTACCGGAACGTGAACTTCGACATGAGGATGTACGAAAAGCTGAAGATGTTCGTGCATGCGGAAGCCGGCACGGATGAAGAGGTGCTGGCCAATAAAGATGTGACGTGTTTTATTAGACTGGGTAGTGATTTCGACGATAATTACTACGAGTATGAATTACCAATGACCGTCACCCCATGGTACACAGGAGACCCCGATGCCATCTGGCCCGAGGCAAACGACTTTGAAATTGAATTTAAGAAACTACAAACGCTTAAGGTAGAACGACCTTCTGGTTTCCCTGTTCAGCAAGTCTTCACACAAAGAGATGGTGAAGCTTTAATTAAAATCAAGGGTAATCCAAACTTGGCGAATGTTATTGTTTTAATGATTGGCGTTCGAAACCCGGATAAAGATGACGGAAATTTTGCCGGCGATGATGGCTTGGCGAAGTGTGCTACCATTTGGGCAAATGAGCTTCGTTTGACCGACTTTAATGAAGAGGGCGGTTGGGCTGCAGTAGCTCGTATGAATGCCACACTTGCTGATTTCGGTAATATTTCTGTAGCAGGTAATATTTCTACTCCAGGGTGGGGAACACTGGAGCAAAGAGTTCAAGAGCGCCAACGAGAAACAGTAATTGGTGTAGACGCGAACTCAACGCTTCAATTAGGGAAATTCTTCCCAGAAGAATATGGTGTTCAGCTTCCTTTGTACTTGGGGTACTCTGAAAGTGTAACAACACCACAGTTCGATCCGCTCAGACCAGATATTGAGATTGATGAAGTTCAGTTGACAAGACCTCAGCGAAAGCGGGCCCAACAAATTGTAAGAAGACGAAGCATCAACGTTACCAACTTTAGGATTGCGCCAACCGGTAATGCACCAAAAGAGGCAGGAAAAGGTAAAGACGGGAAAAACGATAATCCATCGAAGGGTGGAAAAGGTGGTTCTGGAGGAAGTTCAGATCCCCGATTCTATAATATTTCGAACTTCAGTTTGTCATACGGTTACAATGAAACCTACCGACGCGACATCAACATGGAGTTCCTCATGAACAAGCAATACCGAGGTGGATTGAACTACAGCTTCAACAACAAACCTACCGAGGTAAAACCTTTCAATAAGTTGATAGGAAATGCAGCTTATTTGAAGTGGTTAAAGGACTTTAACTTCTACACAGGAATCAAGCAGTTTTCATTCAGCACGCTCATGGATCGTACCTACGAAACCAGTAGACTGAGAAACAACACAGGAGCACTCTTCGGAGTGGAGTCTGATGTCTTGATTCAAACGCAGGTACTCAAGCAGTGGAACTGGAAGCGAGATTACAACTTGCAGTACGACATCACTAAAAACCTCAAGTTCGATTTTAACGCAAGCAACTTAGCCTTGGTTGGTGAACCTACAGGAGTTATTGATCGTGAAGCAGAGGGTTACAGTGCCTATCGTGATACCGTTTGGAACAACATTCGAGGTTTTGGTGAAACCACCAATTACAATCACACCTCTTCTCTCTCATACAAGCTTCCTTTTGATAAAATTCCACTCTTAGATTTCATCAGCTCGGATGCTAGATATCAATCGGCCTACCGCTGGGACCGAGCACCATTTGCGCAAGATTCCTTGGGGCACACCATTCAGAACAGCCGAAACTTGAGCTTGAATGCACAAGCAAATTTGGTGAATTGGTACAATAAGATCGATTACTTCAAAGACATCAACAATGCCAAGCCAGCACGCCAGAACAATCGGAATACCGATAATTCTAGGAAAAATGGCTTTGGTGAAACGGAAGAGGAAGAGGAAGAAGAAAAGGCGAAAATTGACCCAGTAAAGAGCATTGCCCGCCTCTTGATGATGGTGCGAAATGTTTCTGGGTCTTATACTAGAAACGAAGGAATACTCTTACCGGGATATGACAGAAGAACGCAGTTTGTAGGAATGGACGAGAATTTCGATGGTCCGGGTGTAGGGTTTATCTTTGGTCAACAGAACACCGATATTTTCGGGAATGAAATTGATAACTACGCCATCCAAGCAGCTCAAAACGGTTGGTTGGTGCAACAACCTTTCTTGAACCAGCAGTACAGCGAAACCTACTCTGAGAATTGGAATGTTAGAGCCAATATTGAGCCTTTCAAGTACTTCAAAGTAGAGCTTACCGCAAACAGAACCAACTCCACCAACAAGCAGAGTTTCTTTAGGTATGATGAAGATTCAGACTCCTTCAACTTTGAATCGCCAATGGAAACCGGAAACTTGTCAGCTTCCATTATCACTTGGCCAACCGCGTTTTCAAATGATGATGAAGACTTCAATTCAGAGGTGTTTGAGCAGTTCTTGTTGAATAGATTAACGATTTCAGACCGCCTGAACCAAGAGTCGTATCAATTGTCTGATGCCGAAGATAATGGTTACTACCAAGGATGGGGACCAACCTCTCAGGACGTGACTATTCCAGCTTTTATCGCTGCTTACACTGGCAAAGACCCTTCTGAAGTACCTTTGGATGTGTTCAAAACAAAAGCACAGCCCAACTGGAGAATTACCTATGATGGTTTAACCAAGTTGCCTTCAGTTAAAAAGCACTTCAAGCAGTTTAACGTGAGCCATACCTACCGTTCTACCATGACCACTTCGTATGTTACGAACTTGAGTTACGAAGAGAACGAAGCCGGTTTGCCAAGTGCTTTGGATCAAAGTGATTTCCCGAACTTTATTGCTCAACGTCAGATCAATACTGTGAGCATCAGCGAGCAATTAGCGCCTTTGATTGGATTCGATATGACCTTAAAAACAAAAGGCAAGAACGATCCACAAGTAAGAGTGGAATTGAAAAGAGACCGAACAGTGACCTTGGGCTTGAGTAACTTTCAGATTACCGAAACAAAGAGCAATTCCTTGGTGATTGGTTTAGGGTATAAGCTGACTGAAATTCCAAATCCTTTCTTGAGAACCAAAGGAAGATTGCCTGTTCAGATGTTAGAGAAAACGCAATTGAGTATTCGTGCCGATTTAACCATTAGAGACAATGTTACCTTGATTCGAAAGATGGTAGAGCGTCAGAATCAGGTCACTGCTGGGCAGAAAATCATTTCGATCAAAACCAGTGCGGATCTTGAAATGTCGAAGAAATTGACCTTGCGATTCTTCTATGATCACCAATTAACTCGACCAAAAATTTCAACCTCTTTCCCTACGTCAAACATTAGTTCAGGTATCACCTTGAGGTTTACTTTGAACTAAGCTATTTGATAGCTCATTAAAAGCACTATTTTTGCCCAAAATCTGGATAAAATGAATATCCCTGCAGAATTAAAATACACGAAAGACCACGAGTGGATTCGCCTAGAAGGAGATACCGCTGTTATTGGCATTACTGATTACGCGCAAGATCAATTGGGCGATATCGTTTACGTTGAAATTGAAACCGAAGGTGAGACTTTGGATAATGAAGAAGTGTTTGGAACTGTTGAAGCAGTTAAAACCGTTTCTGACTTGTTTATGCCGATTGCTGGTGAGGTGATTGAATTTAACAGTGCCTTGGAAGATAATCCAGCATTGGTGAATGAAGACCCTTATGGTGAAGGCTGGATGATCAAAGTGAAGGTGAGCGATTCAAGTGAGCTAAGTGCTCTTCTCGATGCTGCTGCTTACCAAGACTTGATTGCCTAATGGACATACTTCGTCACATGATTTGGTCCTTTTCGTGGATCATTGTTGTGGCTTTGCTTTATGCTATTCCTGGAGGAGACCTACCAGTGGTCGATGTCTGGGATTTATTGAGCTTCGATAAAATTGCCCACTTCGGTGTGTTTGCCCTTTTATCCTTGTTCATTAGTATTGGGCTGAAACGGCAAATGAGTTTTCCAACTTTGAGAAGACGAGCTTTGAGAACGGCTGCTTTGTTCTCCCTTGTTTACGGGGGAGTTTTAGAAGCATTGCAGGGTGTTCTCTTTCAAGATCGCTATTCAGACTGGTTCGATTTTGCCGCCAATACACTGGGTGTGTTGCTTGGACTTGTTATTTTTCGCCTACTTTATGGTAAAGAAGCTATATAGAGGCATGTTTTTTGTTATTTTTAGGGCTGATAAATGAACCAATGGAAAAACGTAAAACTCCAGAAGCAGATATAGAACGCAAGCGAGTAGCTTGGCGAATTTTAGGATTTATGGCTGTATTTGCCTTCATCCTTAGCGCCTTAGCGTGGACTTCATACGAAATCAAAGAGACAGGTGGTTTGGCATTTGACCAACTCGACATGCTCGAAGATGAAATTATTCCTGTGGCTACCACGCCACCACCACCACCGCCACCACCACCACCGGCGACTACGGTTATTGAAATCGTAGAAGATGAGGAGGAAATCGAAGAGGAGTTGGTTGTTGAAGATCTTGACTTGGATGAAAATACCGAAATTGTAGAGATCGAATATGAAGAAGAGGAAGTGGTTGATGATACCCCATTCATGGTGGTAGAAAACATGCCTGCTCTTGGTGAGTGTAAAGAGTTGAGAGGCGACGAAAGAAACCAATGTACTCAACTTGAGATCATTAAATTTATTCAGAAAAATACCAAATACCCGCCAATTGCAAAAGACGCTGGGATTCAAGGAACTGTTTTCGTATATTTCGTTGTGGATAGAGACGGAAAGGTGAAAGATGCTAAAGTACTTCGCCCCGTTGATAGCCGCCTTGACAAGGAAGCTTTGCGCGTGGTGAACAGCCTACCTACTTTCGAGCCAGGTAAGCAACGCGGTAAGTCGGTGAACGTACAGTACACCATCCCTGTGAAGTTTGTGATAAGATAAAACGAGCTTTCACTTGTAGGTGAAAACAATTAAACAATCGGGAAAAGCCATTCTGCAAAGAGTGGCTTTTTTTTGTACTTCAATTTGAGGGTGATTTAGATTGGGCAATGTAAAGAGGCTGTTGATTAGCCTTGAGCGAGATGATTCAATACCGACTCCAAACGCTGTTCAAGCTTTCCTTCCACCACTTTAAATTTGGCTTGAGTGCTCCCTAAGCGTTCGTGATATCGCTGAAACAAGCGATCTCGGTCTAAAGGGTTTTCACGCAGTGGGTCGGGTTCCCAGGGGATGTCCGGACTACAAAGCACGTGGAAATCGATTTCCCATAATGCTTTATTAGGCTCCCAGCCTGGAGGAAGGCGATTGAATTTCTCTTGAAACCAGATTTCCAACACCAGGTGGTCGCTATCAAGCACCATGTATTCTGAGTTGGAAAAGCTTTTTGCTTTTTGAAGGGCTTCGAGTTGTAAGCGCGCAATGTGAGCTATATCCTCAAAGGTGTAGTTTGGCTTGTCTTTCAAAAAAAAGCGCGCAATTTCTGGGATATAAGCACAGCCCAATTCACGAGCCAGCGCTATGGCCAAACTTGTTTTTCCCGAACTCTCAGGTCCGCTGATGGCAATGATTTTCTTTTTATCCATTGATGAAACCATATATCGCCAAGAAAAAATAAATCACAAACAAAACAGCGCCAAAGTAAAGTTTGCGCTTGAGGTAGAGCAGCGCTGAAACCGCGTCAATCACAATCCAATAGCCCCAATTTTCATGGATGAAGTTCACCATCAGCACGGTTGCAACAAGGCTAAATACGGTAGTAAAGGCATCCAGAAATGGCGCCGCAGCATTACTGAATCGCTTCAGCCCAAAACCAAGCAGGGCTGTGCCTAAAATAGCAGTGATGAGGTAGGGAATGTTTTCCCACCAGGTGTGATGGAGCACCAACCACCCATCGCTGGTGTTGAGGTAGCCATAAATCGCAAATCCCACGTAGAAGAGTTGGAGGGCGCTTTCGGCATAAATCCGTTTCAGCCAGCATAAATAAACAAATCCTAAAGCCCCTAAACCCCCGAAAATAAAGCACCACGAATGGCCTTGGATATAGGTCCAAGTATAAATGAGACTAAAGACCACCGAAACAATTTCGATGAGCTTTAGCACTTGCTGCTTAGGCTGTAGGTTGGTGCTCGTAGCTGCTGACATCGCCTTTGAGGAATTTCATCACAAATACCGATTGTTCTCCATCGTTCCAAGTGGATTTCATCCCTTCTTGGATCAGCGGCATTAGCGTGTCTATTGGTCCGTACACCTGCGTGCTCATGCCGTTAGTGACGATTTTTACATCGGGAGCTTGTTCGAGTTCAGCAATAAACTTCAAAACAGCTTGTTCGTACGCTTGGTGCAAGGGGTACAAACTTATTTCAATGGAGACAAAGTGGTTCATTCGTCGTCAAAGGTACAAACACAAGGCGCAGAAAGAATGATTTCGACCTCAGGAAGCAGAAATCGAAGTGTTTCTTGCTCGCTGGCGTTCATATCGTTGTTCAGTAGGTCCAGCTTCACTAAGTATTGCAGTCGGCTCAAGCTTTGCGGAAAATAGCTCACCACGTTGCTCCACAAGAGCAGTTCTTGGAGTTTTTTGAGCTGATAAATGTCGTCTGGAATTTTAGAGATAAAGTTATCGCCGAAAGAAAGGATTACAAGTGCTTTACAGGCCAATACTCCTTCGGGGAAGGGGTCGATGTTGTTGTGGTCGGCGCGTAAGATTTGCAAGTTTTTTAGCTTCGCGATGGAGGCCGGAATGGAATCGAGTTTGTTTCTGTCAAGGATCAACTCGTTTAAATAGGTGAGTTGAGTAATTTCTTCGGGAAATGATTTGAGGCGCTGTCTTGTAAGGTCCAAGCGATAAACCGGAAGAGGAGATTGCAGCGCAGCTTCGATCGAGGTGAACACCTTAGCCGTATCAAGCTGATCGTAATCGATCAACTCAATTTGGGCGCTGAGGTTCAGGCCAGATAGAAGAAATAGACAAAGCAATATTCGTTTCATGCAAGTGTGTTCAGTGCGGCTTGTTTGTCTTGGCTAAGCTGTGCTTTCAATTCGTCAAAAGAAAGAAAACGCTTTTCGCTGCGAATTCGATCAATCAAATGTAAGGTGATTTTCTCACCATAGATGTTCTCATCAAAGTCGAAGAGGTGTGCTTCAATTCGAAGTTCACCTTCTTCATTCACCGTAGGTCGGTTCCCGATGTTCAGCATCCCTTTTAAGTGTTGTCCCTTTATTGTTGCGGTAATAGCGTAAACACCATTTCCTGGGAGCAGCTTATTTGGGTTGCTGACTTGAACATTTGCTGTAGCAAAACCAAGTTTGTTGCCAATGCCGTCTCCTTCAATAACGATGCCATGGAGCGGATAGTTGTATCCGAGGTAGTGATTTGCTGTAGAAATATCTCCTTCGGCTACTGCTTTTCTAATTTTTGTAGAGCTCACGTTCACTTCTTCCAGCATTTGAGCGGGGATTTCTTCGACCAGAAATTCGAACATTTCTCCATATTCTACAAGGTGTTGAAAGTCGCCTTCGCGGTTTTTTCCAAAGCGATGATCGTAGCCCACCACCATTTTATAGGGTTGAATTCCTTCTACTAAAAGTTCCCGTACATATTCGAGGGCGGTTTTTTTCGAAAAGTCTTTCGTGAAAGGTTGAATCACCAGGTTTTGGAGTCCGGCCGCTTCCAAACAGGCAATTTTTTCATCTTCCGTATTGAGGAGCTTTAAGCCGTGATCGTCTGGGAAGATCACCATTCGGGGATGGGGTGAAAAAGTGAGCATGACCGATTCTCCACCCACCTCCTCTGCGATGGTGTTGATGCGATGAATGATGCTCTTGTGTCCGATATGGACGCCGTCAAAAGTTCCCGTCGTTAAAACAGGTTTATTAACATTTTTGAAAGAATGTACGCCGTGATAAATGTTCAAAGTAAATTTGCTTTCGCGCTTGATAAGGCACAAATATAGCGGATTTGCGGCCTTTGCTCAGATTTCTCAACACCTTTGCGTGCATTTTTATCCACATCCTTTGTTTAAGAGCAGCAATCGACGTACTTTTGCAGCGATTTTTAAGGTATAGACAAAAACCTTTGGTATGTCCCAAAACATTGGAAAAATTGCACAGGTAATCGGACCGGTCGTAGATGTAAGCTTCGAACCAGGAACAGAATTGCCGAATATATTAGACGCACTTGTAATTAAGGGCGCACATGGAGAAGACTTGATTCTCGAAACTCAGCGCCACATTGGTGAGAACACTGTAAGAACCATTTCTATGGATTCTACAGAGGGTCTCAGCCGTGGTATGGATGTTCGTTCAACAGGAAAGGCGATTACCGTGCCTGTTGGTGATAAAATCAAGGGCCGCTTGTTTAACGTGGTAGGAACTGCTATCGATGGAATCAATGAGGTTTCTAACGAAGGAGGTTTACCTATTCACCGTCCGGCACCAAAATTCGAAGATCTTTCAACTGCAACTGAGGTGCTTTACACCGGTATTAAGGTGATCGATTTGATCGAGCCTTATGCAAAGGGTGGTAAAATTGGTTTGTTCGGTGGAGCAGGAGTTGGTAAAACCGTATTGATTCAGGAGTTGATCAACAACATTGCAAAAGGATACGATGGTTATTCTGTTTTTGCAGGTGTTGGTGAGCGTACTCGTGAGGGGAACGACCTTCTTCGTGAGATGATCGAATCAGGAATTGTGAACTATGGCGACGATTTCTTGCACTCCATGGAAGCTGGGGGCTGGGATTTGGCCAAAGTAGATACCGAAGCCTTGAAAACTTCGAAAGCAACCTTTGTTTTCGGACAAATGAATGAGCCTCCTGGAGCACGTGCCCGTGTTGCCTTGACTGGTCTTTCTTTAGCAGAGTACTTCCGTGATGGAGGTGATGATGCTGATGGTGGTGGTAAAGACATCTTGTTCTTTATCGATAACATCTTCCGATTTACACAAGCCGGTTCCGAGGTGTCTGCACTTCTTGGACGTATGCCTTCTGCGGTAGGTTACCAACCTACACTTGCAACAGAAATGGGTGCGATGCAAGAGCGTATTACTTCAACAAAAACAGGTTCTATTACATCTGTGCAGGCGGTTTACGTTCCTGCGGATGACCTTACGGATCCTGCACCAGCGACCACCTTCGCTCACTTGGATGCAACTACCGTATTGAACCGTAAAATTTCTGAGTTGGGTATTTATCCTGCGGTAGATCCATTGGATTCTACTTCACGTATCCTTACTCCGGAGATTGTTGGTGATGAGCACTACAAGTGTGCACAAGACGTGAAAGAGATCCTTCAACGATACAAAGAGCTTCAAGATATCATCGCCATCCTTGGTATGGACGAATTGTCTGAAGAAGACAAGCAAGCGGTTCACCGTGCGCGTCGTGTTCAACGTTTCCTTTCTCAACCTTTCCACGTTGCTGAGCAGTTTACAGGTATTCCTGGAGCAATGGTTTCTATTGAAGACACCATTAAAGCGTTCAACATGATTTTGGATGGTAAATTGGATAAGTATCCTGAAGCAGCATTCAACTTGAAAGGTGGTATCGAAGAAGTGATCGAAGCTGGAGAGAAAATGTTGGCTGAAGCCTAATTCGCTTTAAAATGACAGTAGAAATAATCACACCAGAGCGCACGCTTTTCGAAGGACCAGCAACTTCAGTTACCTTACCAGGTGCTGATGGAAGTTTGGGAGTTCTTGATCGTCATGCCCCAATGATCACTACCCTTCAAAAGGGTACCGTGAAAATTAAAACCGATAAAAGCGAAGAGAACTTCGAAGTTAACGGTGGAACCGTGGAAGTGTTCAATAACCGTGTGATGATTTTGGCCGAATAAGCCACTAGATATAAAATTGATCAAAAGAGATTCCTTCGGGAGTCTCTTTTTTTTTTGCCGAACATTTTAAACGCTCAAGCTTTAAATCGTTTCGGGCGTTTGGGCCTCATTTCCTTGCCCACCCCAACAAAAACCATCAACACCGCCATGTAAAGCGGAATCAAAGGGATTTTAAAGCGCACCAAAGCTCCAAAGTTGGAGGAGGTAATGCCAATCATAAAGGCAAACAAGACCGAGAAAACCAAAGCATAGAGGAGAACGGGATAGGCCGAGAATAATGGTCGGATCACCCGAAAAGGGATTTTCCAAAGGGCGTAAACCGTGAGCAAGAGCATGAAGAGGTTTTCTAAGCCTGCGAGGATCATCACCAAATTTCTGCTTTCCCAAAGGTAAGGACGGTACAAACCGGCAGTTGTTGCCGCGGGGAATTTAGCGGCGATGGAGGGCAAGGTGGCGTCGAATTCACCAATGTCGAAGCTGTTACCATCGTAATAATCCTGTTTTAAGTCGTTTTGGATGATCACTGCAGTGTTAAGCGCTTCATCTAAAGAAAACCTACCCAGGGAATCACCAAAGAGCGTGAGTGCGCCATAGCTTCCTCCGAGGATAAGGATGTAGATCAAAGGAACAATGACCGTTCTGAAATAAACATTTTTGATGCTTCTAATTTTAGAATAGAAGTACCAGACAAGTGTTGAGGGGATTAGGATGATGATGATGTATGGTTTGATGGCTAGAATGGCAGCACCACTAATAAGCTGCTTGATGATTCTCGTTTTCCAGTTGGGTTTTCTGAGTACCATGTCGTTGGTGGCCACCACAAAGTAGCACGTGGCGGCCAAGGTGATGCTGTCTTTCAACATGCCTGAACCCCAGAAGGCCAGCGAAGGCATAAATAGAATGGCCACCGATAGCAATTTGTAATACTTGGGAAAGTAGCTCACAAACATGCGGTACAATTGCCAGAGTCCGCCATAGCTCAGCAGCGCAATCCACATGGTGGCCAGGAAGTACTTCTTCGCCCCGAGAAAAACAAAAGGCACCATGAGTTTACTCACCACACGGGTTTTGTCGTTAAAAAAGATGTATCCCAAAGGCGTCCCCGTTTCATTGGTAAACAGGCTTCTCATTTCGGCTGTGCCTCCGCCAAAATAAGCTTCAAAAAAGGCACTTGGACTGTGCCAAAAAAGGTTCACAAAGGCCAAGGCACATTCGTAGTAGCTGGTAGTATCGCCACCCTCGTAATAGAAGATATAAATCACCCCGAAAAAGAGTCCACCTAGCAGTTTCACCAACATTCCCGGGAGGAAGAAGCGAAAGGAAGGGTCTGTTTTCACCTCTCGGTATTGAATGCGGTAGGTCCACCCCCCAAAGACCAAGAACATGAGCAGCAAGACCGCAATTTCCCAGAGTTCGATGGGTATTTTACCGTATGTAAAGGTGGGGATGTACATTAAACGTGGTGGTAAGGTTCGTTAGCGAGAATGGTTTGCGCGCGATAAATTTGTTCTACCGCAAGGAGTCGGATCATCTGATGGGAGAAGGTCATTTTACTCAAAGCAATTTTTTGCTGGGCGATGCAGTGAATGCTTTCATCAAAACCATAAGCGCCACCGATAACAAGTGCCATGTGTTTTACCCCCATGAGGTTCTTCTTTTCCCACCACTGGGAGAATTGTACCGAGGTAAATTCTTTTCCGAATTCGTCAAAGAGGATAATGTGATCACAGGTTTCTAGGGCTTTTTCTAGTTTTTTAGCCTCTTCGTTTTTGACTTGCGCTTCTTGGATTTTGCTTCCTTTAAGCTTTACATCGGGAAGTTCAAGCAGCTCGAATTTGAGGTAGTGCTTCAAGCGGTCGGTATAAATTTTGATACCTTCTTGGAGGTAGGCATCTTTGGTTTTGCCAATGCAGATTAGGGAAACTTTCATGATGGGATAAAGATGCGAAAAAATGGATTCTTAACTTAGGCTTGAGGTACATCCTCTTTTTCTTACCTTTAGAATTATAATATTCATTCGAAAGTTTGGCGCAATAGTTGCTAGAACTTGAGCAAAATAGTTGACCATGAAATTAATGTTGACCCTTGTACTTTTTTCTTTCAGTGCGCTTGTTTTCGCTCAAGAAGACGCTGCTGCTAAGGTGAGTTGGGCTATTGAAAATGGTGATGCGCTCACGCTTCAAGACATGATGATGTCGAGCGTTGATTTGAGTATATTAGATGATGAAGACATGTACCCGGCCGATGAGGCGGTGCGTAAATTGAGTTCTTTTTTCAAGCAACACCCACCACAATCCTTTACGGTGAAACACAAAGGAACATCAAAGCTCGATGATCATTACCGCATTGGTACTTTGCAGACCAAAAAGGGCACTTTCCGCGTGACCTTCTTTTTAAAGAAAACCCCATCGGGCATGATGATCAAGCAGATTCGTATTGAAGAAGATGAGGATTGATTTTCTTATAAATAAATAAAACTAGAGCACTCCAAATGGGGTGCTTTTTTTTGGCTTGACTTCTGACTTCTGACTTCTGACTTCTGACTTCGGCTCCGCTCAGTCAGCGGAGTTGGTTGATGCAGCCTGAGCGGAGTCGAAGGCTGCGTTTGTGGATTCAATTCCTTATTCCTCATTCCCAATTCCTAATTAATTCCCGTAATTTTACCCACATGAGGGCAGAACACTTTAATATGGATGAGTTCATTGAGCATGCATTGTTTGAGGACTTGAATAACGAGGGCGATCACACCACACTGGCTTGCGTGCCGCCAAAGGCGGAGCGCAGGGCGCGTTTGTTGGTGAAGGAAGATGGGATTATTGCCGGTATTGAAGTGGCTCGAAAGGTGTTTGCCAAGGTAGATCCCAAGTTGATGATGGAGGTTTTCGTGAAGGATGGAGATGCGGTGAAGTATGGCGATGAGGCCTTTTATGTTTCGGGTTCTGCGCGTTCTATTTTGACGGCTGAGCGACTCGTTTTAAACTTGATGCAACGCATGAGCGGGGTGGCTACGAAGGCCAATCGTGTTCAAGCTTTGTTAAAGGGAACAAAGGCCAAGGTGCTCGATACGCGGAAAACCACACCCGGGATGCGCTATTTTGAGAAATGGGCCGTGGCCATTGGTGGTGGAACGAATCACCGTTATGGTTTGTTCGACATGATCATGATCAAAGACAACCACGTGGATTATGCAGGGGGAATTCCCGAGGCGATACAGCGGGTGAAGGATTATCTTGAAGCCCATTGTTTGGATTTGAAAATTGAAGTGGAAGCACGAAATTTAGAAGAGGTGAAGGCCATTTTAAAGGCAGGAGGCGTAGATCGTATCATGCTCGACAACTTCACCCCAGAAGCCACAATGGAGGCCTTGAAGGTGATTGATGGTGCTACCGAGACCGAATCTTCGGGGGGAATCACCGAAAGTACCATTCGTGCTTATGCTGAAACGGGGGTGGATTTTATTTCCATGGGCGCTTTAACTCATAGTGTTTCTTCTTTAGACATGAGCTTGAAGGCTTTGGCGGAATGATTCGACGACTGATTAATCGGATTTTGAATTCCGGCTTGGTGCGCTGGATTTTTTCCTTTGCTCGGGCAGTGAAACCCTGGGGCTTTGAAGGATTGAGTTTGTACGCTGTGTCCAAGTTCTTCATTGAAGGTTTACAGAAGGGCTCGGTTTCTACACGGGCAGCGGCCATTTCTTACCGACTCATTATCTCGCTTTTTCCAATTGTAATTGTGCTCTTTTCATCTTTGCCCTACATTCCCGTTGAAGGATTTCAGGAGAGTTTGTTTGAGAGCATCAAAGATTTTTTTCCGGGCGATACGTTCAGCTATATCGAAGAGAAAATTGCCGTGCTCTTTGAAAAGGGACACTCCAGTATCATTTCGATTGGTTCGATTTTATCGATTTTCTATGCTTCGAGTAGTGTGAATGCCATCATGCAAGGCTTCAACGGCTCGTATCACTTAGAGCAAAAAGGGAATGCCTTCATCATGCGTTTGATCTCGATTGTTTTGTTTATCGGACTCGGTTTGTTGGTGGTGATTGCAGTGAGTATTATTATTTTCAGTGGGATGCTCTTCGATAAGTTCTTAGAGATGGGCTGGGTAACAGAAAACTTGCACTTTCTACTTACTGTGGCGAAGTATGTTGTTTCTGTATTGTTGATTTACGCCTCCATTACCATCTTATACAACATTGGCGACCACAAGAACAAGGCTTGGAAAACCTTCAGTGCAGGAGCTACCTTCACCACTGTTCTCTTTTTGCTCACTTCGATTGGTTTCTCTTGGTTTGTGAGCAACTTCAATACCTACTCCGCCCTCTATAGCACCTTGGGGAACTTTCTTTTGCTTCTCGTGTGGCTGAACCTCAACTGCAACATTCTCTTGTTGGGCTTTGAGTTGAATACGAGCATTTATCGCGCAAAGTTGGACTTGCGGGACACGACGCTGCAGAAGTTGGAGGAGTGACTTCGACTCCGCCCAGTCACCTGACTTCGGTTACTGATATCTGACTTCGGCTCCGCTCAGTCAGCGGGTTGTGTTGTTGCAGCCTGAGCGGAGTCGAAGGCTGCGTTTGGGGGTTCGGTTGGCTGCAGCCTGAGCGGAGTCGAAGGCTGCTTTTCGTTAATCTCGCGCTAGTTTAGAAAGCAAACGAAGCACTTCCAAGTATAACCAAACAATGGTAACAATCAGTCCCATGGCGAAGAACCACTCCATGTGCTGGGGCAATTGAGCTTCTTCGCCTTTGTCGAAGTTGTCGAAATCGAGGAGGAGGTTCATGCAAGCGATGCCAATGAAAACCACAGAGATGCCGATGCCCATGAGTCCGGTTTCGTGCAAGAAAGGCATTTCAATTCCGAAGAACGAGAGTCCCCAAGAAGCCAAGTAAACGAGGAAAACGCCCATGGTAGCCATGATCACGCCCGATCTGAATTTTTGGGTAACGGTGATGATTTTCGCTTTGTACAAGAAGAGCATGGAGAAGAAGAGGGCCATGGTGAGCAAAATGGCATTCGCTACCAAACCGTCAAAAGCTGCGGCATAGATGGCGGTGATTCCACCAACGAAGACTCCTTCAAAAACGGCGTAGAGCGGAGCCAGGATGTTGGAGTACTGTGGCTTGAAACTGGCCACGAGCACCATCACGAAGCCCAAAATACCGGATCCTATTAAAAGCACATGGTTGGCATAAATAAACCCAAATGCGGCGAAAACCAGGACAATTAAGCCCAAGATGATGGACTTGTTGCTTGCTCCTTGCGCCGTCATGAACTTGAAGGTGCCGGTGATGGCTTCTTCGCCAAAGGCACGCTCTGTGCTTTGCGACATCATTTTTTCACTGAACATGGGGTTGCTACTAGAGCTAAAGAGATTTTTACGGGCCATTTTAGATGTATTTTTTAGGGACAACTAAGTTAGCAAATCAATCGCGCTGAAGCATGGATTTTGGATTTTTTAAAAAGTCGATCAATTCTGGGGCAAGGCGGAAGATGAGTGCAAGGGCGGTAAACATCGCGAAGCAAAGCCCACTTTTCACCACAATTAAAAGCAAAGGATGGGCCTCGAAGGGATCCCAGAGTTCGATGAGTGAACAAAGCACAATTAAAATGCTGGTAAGGAGGAATTTCTTGCTGAAGGGCGACACCTTGAATTCGCGCTCCGCAATGATGATTTTAGCGATGTTATAGATGAACAAAGCAATGGCCGTTGCCATGGCAGCTCCGGTGATGCCCAGGTTTCCAAGTTGGGGTGAAATGAAGAGGTAATTGGTGATGATGGTGAGGATAATGAGTACAAAATTGAGATAGAAGTTCTTTTTAAAATGCTCGGAGTAGACAAGGAGTCCGCCCGAAACGCCAGCGGCCATGTTGAAGAGTTTCGAGAGTCCGATGTAGAAGATCACCCATTCGCTTCCTTGGAATTTTTCAGGGAGGAGGAGCATGATTTCATCCACACTCACCCAAGTGCAGGTGAAAATGAGTCCGCCCAAGAGCAATTGAATCATGCTGGAAGAGGAATAGATGAATTGCAGGTTTTCTCTATTTTTTTCACTGAGTGCTTTAGCGGCAAGGGGGTTGGCGATGCTGATGATGGACTTTTGAGGAATCATGGTAACCGACCCGATGTAGAATGCAAGGGTGTAAAAGGCCACTTCTTCGAGTCCGATCATGAAGGCGATCATGATGATGTCGAGTTTATTGACGAAGATGTTGGCTCCTTTGTCGAGAACAGAATAAAGGCTGTACACCACATATTCTCCATAAGCGAGTCCTTTCCTAGGCCAAGCCATTTGGAGCGCTTGTTTTTTGGCGTAAATGAGTAGCAGTAAGGTGGCCACGCAATACGTCCCCACATAGCTCCAGAGGTAGTGTTCAAAGGAAAGGAGATCAAAATAATAGGCAAGGGTGAGCAGGAGGTAGCTCACTTTCAACCAAACTTCTTGCAAGAATTGGAAGTAGGAAGTTTTGAGGATAACACTCACGTAGCCGTTGAGTCCGTAGAAAAAAGCCAAACTGGAGGCGAGGACCAAGAGTTTGAGCGTTTGTCCGTTCAGTAAGGCAGCGTCTTCCTGACTAATGAGGGCAAAAAGGTCGGTACCACCAAAAAACAGCAGGAGGCCAAGCAGGGCGATACCGATGAGCGGAAAGGCCATAGCAAACCCCAGGAATTGTGGTTTTTTGCTGGTTTCAATGTTGTTGAAAAAGCGGATGATGAGGTTGGATATTCCGCCATTGATGATTTGCGATAAAATGATTCCCCAAGCAATGAGCACAGAAACGAGTCCCCAACCTTCGGGAAATTCACCAAAGGCCATAGGCAGCACCAAAATGGTGTTCACGGCACCGGCGATGGTACCGATGGCGATGCTGACGGCGTTTTTGGCGGCTTGTTTGGCAACGATTCCCAAGGGTGTTCTTTTTTTATCGTTGGTAAAGATGGTGAAAAAAGGAGATGTGGGTTTTTTGAAGTAGGGTTTTTGCTTATTTCGGGCTGCGCCTGTTTAAGGTCGCTGCGCTCCGGTTTAGGCTGGCTTTCAGAAATTGCATATAAATATGCGACCCCGCTGGGGTCATTTTGATTGTTGTTTTTATGTTCTGATTAGACCTGCCCTCATTCTCATTCTGCTTCTCGCTCTGATATTCCTCCATACACCCCAAACAATACCTCCACGGTCTTTTCCCAATTGAACTCGTTTTCAACCGAAATGAGGGCGTTTTTGGTTTTTTCGGCGGTTTTTTGTGGGTTTTGATGCATTTCTAGGGCTTTTTTTGCAAAATCGTGCGGATTGCTGGCTTCGAAGATGTAACCGCCGTCGCTCTGTTTTACGATGCGGGCGAGGGGTTGGCAATCGCTCACCAAAAGCGGTGCACCGCTCATCATGATTTGAAAGAGCTTGTGGGGAATGGTGTTGTTGGTGTGCTCGTTTTGAACGTGAGGAATGATATTTACCTCACTG
>JAQWFN010000042.1 GCA_029238785.1 Flavobacteriales bacterium
ATTTCCTTTAAAATGAAGCTCTGCATAACTTCCAGCTGCGGTTACATGAGTGATGTCTCTGTGGCGAATAAAATAGCGCCTTCCGGAAGTAAATAACTCTATTTTTTTGAAGAGATAAGGGTCTTTGTTTTCTTCCAATGCCTTATTGTAAAGGCGTTTAGTTGTTCGAACGAGATCGTCTGGACAAAGTGGCTTCAGCAGGTAATCGTCTGCGTGCAGTTTGATAGCGTCCAAAGCGAAATCAGAGTAGTAGGAATAAATAACAGTCATAAAATCCCTATTGCGGAGACGTTGAAGCATTTCTAGTCCCGATTCATTGGGCAATTGAATATCTAAGAACACCAGATCGGGAGCTAACTGTTCAATAAGGTCCATGGCTTCATACGTGCTTTCTGCCTGAGCCTGGATGGATATGTACGGACAATGTTGATGGAGATAGTCGATTAAGATTTGGCGAGACAAAGGTTCATCATCAACAATGAGACAACTGAGTTTGAAGTTCATGATTGCAGTTTTAGTAATGGTTAAACAAGTCTATTACAGTTCCTAAGTGCACTGTTAAATTGAATTTAGGTGAATAAAACAGTGCGCGCAGAAGTACTTTGTGAATGGCTAAGTTCGCTTTGTGAATGAAAATACTAGACCTAAAGCCCTGAAAACGGACGTATTAAATTTTGTCTGTAACTAATTTGAATACGAGAACGTCTTACCAATGAATACGAGAAAATAACAGATAATGAAAAATATACTCTTGCTATTTGTTGCCCTACTTTCAACACAGTTGATGGGCGCACAGGAATTAGAACCAGCTAAAAAAGACACTACTAAAATTGCGGTGGGAGATTTAAAGTTGGTCTTGGTTAATGACGAGAAAGTTGATGCTTCTGTGAGCACAGGCGACGACGATGATGACGAACCAATGACAGACCAAGAGCTCAAATCAGCACTTACGTTTTGGAGCGGTGTTGACGCTGGGGTGAACATCCTGCTCGACAAAAACAACTCTACTGATTTCACGAATGAACACGAGTGGTTGGATTTGGATTACAGTAGATCGATGTCTTGGAGCTTTAACCTTGTAGATGCTAAGATTCGTTTGGTAAAGGATTATGTGGGAATTTATACTGGTTTAGGGCTTACTTATAATAGTTACGGACTGAAAGAAAACGTTCGTTTGATGGCCAACAACGAATCAACTTACGCCAACATTATTCCTACCGATCGTGCAGATAGTCTAGGGGGGTATATTCCGTTCACTAAAAACAAACTGCGCGCTTCGTATTTGCGCATTCCTTTAATGCTTGAGTTCAATACAAGCCTAGATCCAGAGCGTACTTTCCACGTGTCAGCCGGTGTAATTGGTGGATGGAATATGGGTACCATCAACAAGGTGAAATATGAAGAAGATGGCAACGACGTTAAGAACCGTTCAAAAGGGGATTACAACTTAACTCCTTTTACTCTTGACGCAAGTGTAAGAGTAGGCTACAGAAACTTCACCCTTTTTGCGAATTACGGTTTAACACCCTTATTTGAAGATGGAAAAGGTCCAGAGGTATATCCTTTAACTGTTGGTCTGAGTGCAGTTCCCTTCAACGAATAGGACGAAAAAGAATTAAGGTTAAAAGCCAAGCACTTCTAAAAATGCTTGGCTTTTTTTGTTCATTATACTTCAATGATGTTTTCCGGGTCGAGCAGCTGTTCGCCTTTGTATTTCAACATGAGTTGAACCAAAGCAACAACATCTTTCCTACAGTAGCGCTCGATGCGATCTAAATCGTCTTCTTCATAATAAACACTCGCTACCTGGCTTCCATCGATGTCGTCTTTAGGCGTTGGAATACCAAAAACCTTGGCCAATAGCTTTAAAGAAGTGTAGTTTTTATAATCGCCAAATTTCCAAAGCTCCATGGTGTCGAGATGCTTAATCTCCCAAGGTTTTTTACCAGCGATATCAAGCATCTCTGGGAGCTGTAGACCGTTAATCAGCATACGACGAGCAATAAATGGGAAATCAAACTCCTTGGCGTTGTGTCCGCACAAAAGATGATAGGGCGAAGAAAAATGCGAGTTGAGCAAGTTTGAAAACTCATGCAGCAGTTCGGCTTCGTTTTTACTGAAAAAAGACCTCAATCGAAGTTGTCTTTCGCCCATTTTCTGACGCAGATACCCCACCGAAATGCACACAATTTTACCAAATTCAGCATAAATACCGGCGCGCTCATAGCTTTCTTCCAATTCCAATCCATCGCGTTCCCTAATGAAGCGAGTTTTGTCTTCCCAAAGCTTTTTCCAAGTGTCGTCAAGGTCGTCAAAGCGACCTTCAGCAGGAACTGTTTCGATGTCGAGAAACAGCACGTTTTCAAGATTAATGTTGTGCAGCATGACGTAATTTTAATAAAAACTAGCCTAGCTTGATTGAGAAGGAGGCTGGAATTTGCGCTTGGGGAGCTATTTTTTGTGAATGATGGGGCGCATCACTTAACACAAAGAGGTGTTAATATCCTCTGCTTTTGTAGCTTTTGCTCTGATGGAAAAAGCACTATATTTTTCACACTAAACCTTGAATCACAACAACTTGATTCAACTAAAAACAACTCAAGTATGGAATGTAATTACCCTGCGCTGCTCGTTTCTGGAGTAGTTTCGCTTTTAATCGGTGCCCTTTGGTATAGCAAGTTCTTGTTTGGTCCGGCATGGCAAAAGTCCTTGGGCTTGAAAGACGAAGACCTGAGGAAGAACATGGCCCTTATTTTCGGTCTTTCCTTTGTTCTAAGTATGGTGCTCGCCTTTGGATTGGGGATGTATGCCGGGTATCACGAACCTGAAGAACAAACCTTTGTTCACGGAGCTTTTCACGCTTCTTTGAGCTTTGTTTTCTTTGGTTTACCTGTTATCGTGATCAACTCACTTTACAATAGAAATACACTAGTTTATACCTTTATCAATCTAGCTTATTGGGCACTCACCTTCATGATGATTGGGGGCATCATGTACGCCTGGCCGAAATAAGAACATTAACGAAATTCTGAGCGCGAGGATTTGCTTCGCGAAGCTGAAAAAAATAAAAAGAACAATGAAAAAAACGTACACCCTATTGCTTGCAGTGGTTTTGTTGATGACGGCCTGTAAGAAAGAAGAACTAAGTAACGAAACACAAGGAACAACAGTTGATTTAAGACTGAATGCACCACTTCCTCAACACCCAGAAAATGTGGCAAGTTTTGAGCAAATTAATGCGGCAGCACTTGAGCAATTACAAAGCGAAGGTGTAGTGAAATGGGAGAAAATGGACGATGCCTTGGTGTGGAGTGCCCTTTTGCGAAGCGATTCCTTGTTGTCTGTGGGTTATCAGCCAATCGGACACCAAGACATGGAGAATAACATTCATTTGATTGATGTCAATAGCGCGAAATGGAAAGGCGTTAAGGATGCGCTTCAAGCTCATGTTCTTTCAGAGGCACAGCGCCTTAATCCTAACATGAGATTGGAAAAGGAAGATCTTTTTGCTTTTGGTGATAAGGAACTTCCTTATTTCAATGTGAAGGTGTGGAATTTTGAGATTTTGGCGCAATTGCGGAGAATGGACAATGTGCGTTATGCCGAACCGATGGGTTATGGAACGCAAGACGAGCAGCGTTCTGACGCTGGTTGTGGAAGTAATGGTCCAGATTGGGGAATTCCTTCTAGCGACTATTCTGTAGTGGCTCCTAATGCAAAAGTGAGTTGGAACTACGAATACAGCAACATCCAAAACGCTTGGGCAAGCAGTACTGGAGATAACATTACCATTGGATTGATTGATACAGGAGTGAATTCAGGGCAGGCCAATTTGAATGGATCTTTTGCTTCAGGCCAGTCTACGGGCAGGTTTTGCGACAAACTTGGTTTTCATGAAAGCTGTTGGTGGTGGTGGTGTTCAAACGATGGTGTTTGGGACGATTGCGGGCACGGAACTTCGATGGCGGGGACGATTGCCGGACCGAGAACAAGCACTGGAAGCACGGTTGGTGTAGCTTACAATGCCAACTTGGTGAGCTGCAGAGGTACAGATGATGTGGTGATCAATGGCAGTAGAGAGAAAGACGGTGTTACTGATTCGTTCTATTACTTGGGCAACCGTAATGATGTCAAAATCATTTCCATGTCTTTAGGCGATGTGTTTTGGAGTAGTCAAGTTGCCGATGGTGTGTACTATGCCTATAACCGTGGGAAATTGATTTTCTGTGCAGCGGGAACATCCTTGAGTTGGACCAGCTGGTGGGGCGTTATTTTTCCAGCGAACATGAGTCAAACAACAGCGGTTACAGGAATTCGAACAGGTTCACCCATGCAGCGCTGCGTGGAGTGCCATTCTGGTTCTCAGGTTGATTTTGTTGTGGTGATGCAAGACCGTAATAATACGAACAGAACGGCCATCACCCTTGCCAATAGTGGCAACCAAGCCAGTTATACCGGAGGTTCTTCTATTGCCACTGCTACAACGGCAGGTATTGCCGCCTTGGTATGGGCAGAAAACCCAAGCATGAGCAGAAGCCAAGTAATGAACCATATGAAAGCGGCTTCTTCAAACTATCCTTCTCGTGACGGACAGTTTGGATGGGGAATTGTTGATGCCGCAGCAGCCGTTGCCAACGCGAATTAAGTACTTACATTTTTATGGAAGGGACATTCTTGTTACAACAGTAGTGTCCTTTTTTTTTGATGCATTATAGGGATTTAAGGATTTTTGTTAAATTACAGGACCTAACCTTAACTATGCAACGCTTATTATTAGTGATGGGTGCGTTATTATGCGCACACATCTCGGTCTTTGCACAAGAAACGTGCTTGTCTTTTGAATTGGTGGATACGGCTAATGTAAACTGTTCTGCTTGTCTCACCCTTGAGGCACCATTCACTCAGATTTATGAGACCAACACCTATGCTGTTACTTCAATTGACCCTACGCTCTTATACCCAATAAATGTTGGTACTGCTGTGGGTGTAGGGGTTGATGATACATGGTCTGCAGTGATTCCTTTGGGATTTGATTTTTGTTTTTTTGACCAAACCTACTCCTCAATTGTCTTGGGTTCTAATGGAATTCTGTCTTTTAACTTAGCTAATGCTGGTGGCTATAATGAGTGGAACTTCAATCAAACTTGTCCGAGCAATCAACTCCCTGTGAACTCAATTTTCATGCCCTATCACGACATTGATCCATCGGTGTGTGGTGCTGTTCGGTATCAAGTGTATGGACAAGCTCCATGCAGGAAGTTTGTAGTAAGTTATGATAACGTGTGTTTGTTCAGTTGCACCAATTTACAATCAAGCTCCCAAGTTGTTTTGAGTGAAGGCAGTAATGCTATTCAAATCTTTATAGTGAACAAAGCCGCTTGTGTAAATTGGAACCAAGGTAACGGATTAATTGGTATTCAGAATGCCGCAGGAACCGTTGGTTTTACTCCTCCAGGAAGGAATACAGGGCCTTGGTCGGCAAGTAATGAAGCATGGCAATTTAACCCAAATGGAACAGCTCTAGGAAGTGTAGCTTGGTTCGAGGATGGTGTAGAAATTGGGTCTGGAGAGAGTATTGAAGTGTGTCCGGAGATGTCAAAACACTATACTGCTGAACTCAGATATGAACCTTGCTCAACGCTTTTAGGTGGCGGAAATTGTGAGAACTATCAAGTTTTTGTCAATGCGGGCGATTGGCCTGGAGAAGTGTCTTGGGACCTTGTTAATCAAGATGGTTCGGTAATATTGTCTGGAGGAGCTCCTTTTAGTCAAAACGTTTGTTTACCAAACGGATGCTACACTCTTCAAATGTTCGACAGCTTTGGCGATGGATGGAATGGCTCTAATTTCACTGTTAGTTACGGAGGGGTTGTTCAAGGAACAGGCACAATAGCCAATGGGGGGATAGGAAGCTCAAGTTTTTGTTTGGACTCTTTTGTTCCAGGTGATGATGAGGAGGAAGGGCCCCCACTTTGGGCAAGTGATAGCATTTTTGTTGCCCTAAATTTGCCTGAATATGCAGAAGGACTAGTGCTACCAGATGTCATCTGTGCAGAAGGAGAGGCGGTTTTATTAGGCGCAAACGAACCCGGAGGACTGTGGTCAGCAGGATGTGATACCTGTTTGAACGATGACCTTTTTATGCCTTCAGGATTACCTGCTGGAGAGTATGAAGTGGTGTATACCATTGACACAGAGTGTGGACCCATTGATCAAAGTGGAGTGATTCAAATTGAAGCCTATCCAGAACTGATATTAAGCGGACCAGAACAAATGTGTTTGTATGATGATCCAATTCAGCTCTTATCAAATCTTGAAGGAGGAGAATGGATTAGCCCAAATTGTGAAGATTGTTTGAATGAAGTTGATGAAACCTTTACCCCGAGTGATTTAACAGGATCATTTGAGTTGCAGTATACATTTGGTGAAAACTGCGTGACCACAGAAAGCATAAGTATAGAAGTATTAGCCCTAGATACATTCAACATTTCTTTACCTGAAGCATGGTGCGCGAGCACTGTATTGAATTTAAATACATACGGGGAGAATGGTACTTGGGAAAGTTCCTGCTTTGATTGTTTGGATGATGATGGAGGGTTTTTAGGCTTGAACAATGGAGAAGGAATGGTGAACTTTACATTTCTTCCTGAAGGACCCTGCCCCGTTGAATCTCAAGATGAAGTATTCATTAGTTTGGATGTAGATGCAAATATTACCGCTCCTTCTGAAGTGTGCGAAACTGCGGCTGAAGTTCAGTTGATAGCACCCTCTGGAGGAATTTGGTCTTCAAATTGTGGCGATTGTCTCAGTGAAGAGGGCGTTTTCTACCCCCTTCTTGTGGACGGAAATGTGGCTGAAATAAATTATGCTATTGATAGTGTGTGCAGTGATTTTGACGAAGTAAGTATTTTGATTTTGGAAGAATTAAGTGCGGTAATTTCGCCAGTTGGGCCAATTTGTGAGAATGAAGAAATTGTGCTTTCAGCCATCGGAGATGAGGGTGCTTGGACAGCGAATTGCAATGCCTGTATTGACCCTGAGAGTGGAGTGTTCAATGCGTCGCTTGCTGGTCCAGGAACATTTGATGTGAATTATGAATTTGATTCTTCTTGTGCCCAAAACCAAGCAATTAGCATTGATGTAATCAGTGCTGTTAGTGCGAGTATTAGTGATGTCCCCCCCATTTGTGAGGATGAACTTGACGTTCAATTATCAGCTGAGGATCAAGGAGGCACTTGGTTAGCGAGTTGCGATGATTGCATTAGTCAAGACGGCTTGTTTCTTGTTGACGTTGTGGTACCCGGCGTGTATGAAGTCAATTATATAATAGAAGGAGTCTGTAGCGATGAAGATGTTTACTTCCTCGAGGTGATTGAGAAAGCCAACGCGAGCATTGTTGAACCAGGTTTTTTATGCGCAGGATCCCCTATTGCAACTCTAACTTCAGTTAATGAAGGAGGAACGTGGAGCGCAGATTGTGGTTCCTGTATTGATGAGTTGAGCGGGCTCATTAACCTTGAAGGACTCCCAATTGGGATGTATACGGTTGATTATACTATAGATGGCTTTTGTGGAGATACCCAGAGTGCTTTTATTGAATTGGTTCCGTGTGATTTGACAATACCTAACGTGTTTTCGCCAAATGGCGACGGCCTGAATGAAGTGTTTGAAGTAGAAAATTTACTTTATTTTGACAACGTGCGTTTTCAAGTTTTTAACCGCTGGGGGCAGGAAGTTTATAGCGATTCAAATTATCGAAACAACTGGGACGGAGCTGGACTTTCTGAAGGGACCTATTTCTTCTTAATGGACGTTCCATCATTGGGGAAATTCAGAGGAGAACTGACCTTGTTAAGATAAACGCACAAATAGAAGAAGGCGCTTTAGTTCTTCATGAATAAGGAAGTGACTGTTCTGGAATGATTTGTATTGGACAATATGAGCAGATAAACGCCCTTTTCAAGAGCTTTCATGTCAATGCCTTGTTCTGATACAAGCCCTGCTAATACCAAAGCTCCTGACGCACTGCGGATTTCAAAATTTCTCAAGGAAGCGCTGTTTTTGACAAACAAGAAATCGTTTACTGGATTAGGAAAGAGTTCAATCCGCTCAAAAGCTTGTTCGTTTATGCTTGTTACAGCGTCAATGGATACCACTATTTCTGTGCTGCACATATTGGCATCGGTGAGTAACACCAGGTATTCGCCAGCGCTTAGGTTAGAACAAATGCTGGAGTTACAATTTTCATCGCCCCAATCAAAAGTATAAGGAACTGTTCCACCACTAGGAGTAATTACGGCAGCGCCTAGGCTTTCATCAATGACTTCATCAACGGTGCTTAGGTTCCAAATAAGGGCTTCTGCTTGATGTACGAAAACGCTATCGCTTACTGCACATCCATTGCTATCTAAGGCATTGTATGTACTCCAACCGAAAGGCAATTGAAGGGCATCGCCCATTTCACCATTACTCCAAACAATGTTCGTAAAACTTGAATCAAGAAGTGCAGCAGCTCCGCTAAGATCACCAAAACAGGCAATATTTTCCAGACTTACCTCGCTTGATTGAGCTTCGTAAAAATTGATGTTAATTTCATTGCTTGAGGTGGGAATGCCAAAGTTGTTTTGTGTGCTAAAGGAATAGGTTCCGGGCGAAAAGACATAGAGGCTGTCGCCAATGAAACCATTGTTCCAAATAGCCGGGTTATTTTCTAAACCTTGGGCAATAAGAAGCGCACTGTCTCCCAAACACATGTTTTGAACATTTGAAATCGCGCTTACTTCAAATGTAGCTCCTTCTATGAAGTGGTAAGTTTCATTTGCTGGTAAGTTGTAGTAAACTTCTCGCATTCCACTGGGCCAATCAATACTGAGGGAGTCTACAACGTCAAGGTTACCCAATCCGAACATTTCTCTTTGGCTGTTTTGAGACAGGTAACCTTCGCCACAATAGGTTTCTCGAAATTGAGTGTGAACAGGGGTGAAAACACGAATTTTACTTCCAATTCCATCTTTGTTGGAAATCGTACCTTCTACACTTACTTTAAGCCAGTTGGCTTCTCCTCCAGAAGATAGAAAAAGTTGATGTGAATAAGGGTTGGCGTTGCCTTGAATGATATCTGCATAGCCGTCGTTGTTGACATCACCCATTGCAATACTGTACGCCCTGCTTACATTATCTGCTAAACCAGCGATGTCGTTAATTTGTGTGAAGGTGTCTTGCCCCTCATTTTTGAAAAGGGGGTTCAACATAGGGTTTACGGCGAAATTGGCCGTTACCCAAAGGTCTTGCAGGCCATTGTTATCGTAGTCAAACCAAACGCTTCCCCAGCAAGTTTGCAGTACATTGATTCCAGTAGAAGTGGGTAGCGTATTAAAAACGCCATTGTTGTTTTTAAAAAGTAGATTTCCAACTCCACCGCCTGCAAAGGAGGTGTTGGTGATGTAAAAATCCATGTCTCCGTCGTTGTCGTAATCATCGGCGGCAATGCACATGGCATCCATCAAATAATCGAGTTGCCTCAAGGCTCCTTCATCTTCAAAATACCCCAAACCGGTGTTTCGGTAAAAGGAGTTTAAAAACCACTTATCGTTGATTACAAAAAGATCTGGCCAGCCATCTTGGTCGATGTCGGTGAATAATGATTGATAAGAAATTCCTAAGCTATCGGTGGTTTGGGTTTCTAGCGACACGTCGGTGAAGCTGCCGTCACCATTGTTCTCATAAAGGGTATTTCCAAGCGTATGGTCCAAGGGAAAGTCTTCACCTTCCAAGATCAATTTACAAGAATAAAGGTCGAGGTCGCCATCTCGATCAAAATCGCCCCACGAGGCGCCCCAGTTTTCTAGATGGGGCTGATCGAGCAAGCCAGCTTCTAAACCAATTTCTGAGAACCCAAAGTTGCCATTGTTTTCATACAAACGAACTCTATCAAAAGTGTAAGAAACAAAGAGGTCCATATCGGAATCATTATCGAAGTCGACCCACACAATTTGTTTTGGTTCGCCCACAAAATCTACTCCAGCTAATGGAAAGGATTCGTAAGTTCCTTCAATATTTCTGAAGCAAAGGATGGGCTGGTTTTTTGAGCCAATCGTAAGGTCGTCCCAACCGTCCTTGTCAAAATCGTAAAAAGATACCCCACTGCCAAAATTTGCCCCGTTATTCATTACACTAATCCCCTGCTCCAATGAAACATCAGAATAGGTCTGTGCTAAAATGACTTCAGCACAGAGGAAGCAAAGTGTTACCAGAAGGAAAAAAGCTCGCATCGTAAATTAGTAATTAAATAGAGGTTTCAACCTCTAAATATACGACGAGAGAATCCTACTTTGGTTGTCTAGATGCACTAATTGATGAAAAAGGCTGCTCTAAACGTCTTCAATCAAAAAGGAATATCGAACATCGATTTCAGAAGTTGTAAGCGATAGAAAAAATCAAAAGATTGAGCTTTCCATGGTAGTGCCGATAATGCATCAATTGAAGTTGCTTGTGCTTTTATCTGCCTTTGTTTTTAACTTATTTTGCACTTTCTTGTTGTACACCTGAATAAAGGAATTAAATCAATGAGTGAGGGACTGAGTGGATTTGGGAAAAGAAGCAATCTTGACCCAGAGGATTTCTACATGAGTGAGGAAGGCTTCATTGTTTTCACTGAGAAATACCATCTAAAAAGAGGGTATTGCTGTAAAAGTGGATGCAAGCATTGCCCTTACGGCTATGATAAAAAAACGAACACCATTAAGTGATATGGAAAGCATGACGAAGGAATTGAGCGTGGCGGAATTTCAGGCCGCTATTTTAGAGGGAATACCATCAGTTGTTCCACCAAAAGTAAGCATCGACCCAAGTGTTAGTCACGCCCCTAAAAGGAAAGACATTCTCAGCAAAGAAGAAAAAAAACTGGCGCTAAGAAATGCCCTTCGTTACTTTCCAAAAGAACAGCATGCCGAGTTGATTGAAGATTTTAAGCACGAGCTTCAGACGTACGGTAGGATTTACATGTACCGCTATCGCCCTCAATACGAAATGAAGGCAAGGCCCATCAGCGAGTATCCTGCAAAATGTGCACAGGCAGCGGCCATTATGTTGATGATTCAAAACAACTTGGATTATGCTGTAGCACAACATCCGCACGAACTCATTACCTATGGAGGAAATGGGGCAGTATTTCAGAATTGGGCACAGTACAGGCTAACGATGAAGTACTTGTCTGAAATGACAGACGAGCAAACCTTGGCCATGTATAGTGGTCATCCCATGGGGCTTTTCCCCTCAAATAAAGATGCACCACGTGTTGTGGTGACCAACGGAATGGTGATTCCCAACTACAGCAAGCCGGATGACTTGGAGAAATTCAACGCTTTAGGTGTTAGTCAGTACGGACAAATGACGGCCGGGTCGTACATGTACATTGGTCCGCAAGGCATCGTTCACGGAACCACCATTACCGTTTTGAATGCCGCTAGAAAAATCAGCAAACCTGGAGAGGGCATTGCAGGGAAACTTTTTTTAACTGCCGGACTAGGAGGCATGAGTGGTGCTCAGCCCAAAGCGGGAAACATCGCCGGTTGTGTGAGCGTTACCGCAGAAGTCAATCCAGCCGCTGCCTACAAACGCCATGAGCAAGGATGGGTAGATGAGGTGATTACTGACCTTGAAGAGCTCAGCCGTAAAGTACAGCAAGCAAAGGCCAATAAACAGGTGATTTCTTTCGCTTACCTCGGGAATGTGGTGGATGTTTGGGAGCAGTTTTTGAAAGACGGCGTGCACGTGGAGTTGGGTTCAGATCAAACTTCCTTGCACAACCCTTGGGCTGGAGGATATTATCCGGCTGGATTGAGTTTTGATGAAGCCAATGACATGATGGCCAAGGAGCCAGAGAAGTTCAAGGAACATGTGAAAGACAGTTTGCGCCGACATGGAGCAGCTGTTAATGCGCATACTTCAAAAGGAACTTATTTTTTCGATTATGGAAATGCCTTCCTTCTCGAAGCTTCACGAGCAGGAGCTGATATTATGGCTGAAGACGGTATTCATTTCAAATACCCAAGCTATGTGCAAGACATCATGGGCCCCATGTGCTTCGACTATGGATTTGGTCCGTTTAGATGGGTTTGCGCCAGCGGCAAGCCAGAAGATCTGGACACTACTGATGAAATCGCCTGCCAAGTGCTTGAAGAGATGATGAAAAGCGCACCAAGTGAAATTCGTCAGCAAATGCAAGACAACATCACTTGGATCAAAGGGGCAAAAGAAAATCAAATGGTAGTGGGTTCTCAGGCCCGAATTCTCTACGCAGATGCTGAGGGTAGAATGCGTATTGCCGCGGCTTTTAACGATGCCATTGCTGACGGAAGACTAAGCGGGCCCGTGATTTTAGGTCGCGACCACCACGACGTTTCAGGGACGGATAGTCCGTACAGAGAAACCAGTAATATTTATGATGGTTCTGCTTTTACAGCTGATATGGCCGTGCAGAATTTCGTGGGCGATGGATTTAGAGGAGCCACTTGGATTTCTTTGCACAACGGTGGCGGTGTTGGCTGGGGTGAAGTGATGAATGGTGGTTTTGGGATGTTGATTGATGGAAGTGCAGATGCTGATCGACGTTTAAAGGCCATGTTGCATTGGGACGTCAACAACGGCATTGCGCGCAGGTCTTGGGCGAGAAATGAGGGAGCTATTTTCGCCATTAAACGCGCCATGGAAATGGAGCCCAAGCTGAAGGTTACCGTTCCTAATTTGGTGGATGATGGGCTGATTGATGATCAGTTTTAAGCGTTAAAACATACTTATTGCAAAGGAAGGACCCAGGCATTATCCTGGGTTTTTTGTGTTCATGAGTCAGCCTTTCGGGAAGTCGATCTAGTCTATGTGATTTTTATGTTAACCCCAATGGAAACGATTTAACATTAATTTCGTTTCCAACGAGAAAAATGACGTAAATTTGCATCCTCATGGATTCAAAAGAACTTGAAATCATTCAGAAGGCAACCGAAATCTTTATGCAGTATGGTATAAAGAGCGTGAACATGGATGATATTGCCCGTCATCTCGGAATTTCGAAGAAAACCCTCTACAAATATGTGTCTGACAAGAAGGAACTTGTACAAAAGGGCATGAACATGCACTGTTGTGCAGAAGATGAGTTTATTTCAAGCATCGAAAAGAAAGGCCTTAATGCTATTGACGAGAATTTCGAAATCATGAAGTTTTTGAGCAGCATGTTGAAGACCCTCCATCCCTCCATCATGTTTGACATGGAAAAGTACCATCCTGAAATCTGGAAAGAAATGAAGGAGTCACGAAAGGAAATGACTTATGGGGTGGTCAAAAGAAATTTGGAGAAAGGAAAACATGAAGGACTGTACCGCGAAGACCTCGACCCAACACTCATCGCTACCTTATACATCAATAGCATCGATGCGATTTTCAATTTCAAGAACAACCCTCAAATAGAGTTGAGCATTTTAGACCAGTACCTCGAAGTGTTTCGCTATCACATTCGCGGAATTGCTTCTTCGAAAGGGGTGGAGTACCTCATTAAGAAAGTAAACGAACAAAAAAACAATAACTAAAAACAACATGAGTCGAATACTACTCACCTTCAACCTGCTGTTTTGGGTAGCTGTGGCACAAGCTCAGCAACTCAACATGAGTTTGGAAGAAGCTAAAACCTATGCGCTCGAACACGCTTACGCTGTGCAATATGCAGCGATGGATGTTCGTGTAGCGGAAAGAGAGATCAAAGAAATTCGCGCTATTGGACTTCCTCAGGTGCAGGCCAGTGTAGATTACAACAACTACATTGACATTCCCACACAGGTGGCCCCGGCAGATGCTTTTGGTTTTCCTTCTTACATCACTGATTTCTTGGTGGGTGTAGCTCAAGAAACGGGAGTAAACTTAAACGCGCCCGCAGCAGATCCAAACGGGATTTCTGAATTTCAATTTGGTGCTGCTCAAACCAGTACTGCTGGAATATCGGTATCGCAACTCATTTTTGACGGATCGTACATCGTGGGACTTCAGGCATCAAAAACCTATGCTGAAGCGAAGAAAGGAGCGCTTGACCAAAGTGTGATGCAGATGAAAGCCAGTGTGGCCGAAGCGTACCACACGGTATTGATCGCTCGTGAAAACCTGCGCTTATTGCAGGCTTCAAGAGAAGTTTTAGCCGTCAGCCTTGCAGAAACCAAGGAGCTACTGATCAATGGTTTTGTGGAAGAACAAGATGCCGATCAGTTGCAGTTGACCTTGGCCGATTTGGATGCGAGAATCAGTTATGCTGAGCAGCAGAGCAGTATTGCGCTCGACATGCTCAAATTTCAAATTGGTTTGCCCATGACGGCAGATCTTGAGTTGAGCGACAACATTGAATCGCTCAGTGGAAAAAGCAGCGAAGACCCCTTAGCGAGTCCGTTTTCACTTCAAAACAACCTCGATTACAAAGTGCAGTCGACTTTTGTGAAAATCAGCGAGCTTTCCATGAAGAACGAAAAGGCGAAGGCATTACCTAGCATTGGTGCTTTTTACAACTACCAAAAAAATGCTCAACGAGACCAGTTCAACTTTTTTGATTTCGACCAGAAGTGGTATCCCATTCAGTTGTGGGGTGTTCAAATGAACATACCGATTTTTACGGGACTGGGCAGGCATCACTCCATCGAAAAAGCAAAAATCGAACAAGAACGCTCCGAATTAAGGTTAGAACAAGTTGCCGCTGCTGCAGAGTTGGAATATGCTGCTGCACGAAGCGAATACTTAAACGCCCTAAAAAACGAGGAAATTCAGAAAGACAACCTGGAACTTGCCGACCGAATTTACGCCAAGACACAAATCAAATACCGCGAAGGAATTGTGGGAAGTTTTGACCTTACTCAAGCTCAAAACCAATGGTTAACGGCGCAAGGAAATGCTGTTGCTGCCACCCTTCAATTATTAAATGCA
>JAQWFN010000075.1 GCA_029238785.1 Flavobacteriales bacterium
TGGTTTTTGACTTTGGACAGATGAAAGATCATGCCTATTACCAGGTGCCAACAGTTGAAATGGCTTACAATGAGAACATGGACAGTACGCATTGGCAGTGCGACTTCAATAAAGAAACTATTCTTGATAAGATTGACAATCACGGACATTCAACGGTAATTCTCCTCGATAAGACTAAATTCATCGATTTGGAGCACCATCATGAGAATGCATTTGTGCTTCATGCAGAGTTTCCGCAGCCCGTTTCGCTCATTGCAGCCAACTCTTTTGTACACTTCTTCAAGTGAAAATCAATGATTACCCAGTTTAAATAACAACTAGCTAAACACGTAGAATGAAAGAGGTAGGATTTTGAATCTTGCCTCTTTTTTTGCCTTGTTTTTCGGGTAGAAAAATGAAAACGTTTGAAATCCAGCCTTAGCTTTTTCGGCAAAAATAAATCAGCTCCTCCTCCATTAAGCCGTAGCGTTTTTGCAAGTCTGGGCCAATTTCTTTGATGAAATCGTCTTCCACTACATCAAAGCCCGCAGCCCGCAGTTTATCGCCGTAATCTCGCCCGTATAGCCTCAAGTGGTCTGCCTGCCAAAAGTGCTTCTCGCGTTCTCTTGGGTCGGTAATGCTCTTGTCCTCATAGGTCTTTGGGTTGCTGTAATCAATAGGCACCTGAAAGATGCCCCACCCTCCCGGTTTCATCACCCTGTAGAACTCCCTCATTACGCGAGCATCATCGTCTACATGCTCCAAAAGGTGGTTGGCCATGAGTACGTCAAAACTGTTGTCGTCAAAAGGAATGTCGTGAACATCAAAATGGTGATCTGCCCAAGGTGAAATCAAGTCGCCCGTAAGGTAATCCAAGTTCTCCTGCTTTTTAAAAAGGCGAAGAAAGCAGTACTCGGGTGCCATGTGCAGCATTTTAATGGGCGAAGAAAAGAAATTGGTTTTCTCTTTCAAGTAGAGCCAAATCAAACGGTGTCGCTCCAGTGCCATGGAATCTGGAGAGAGTGCATTAGGGCGCGGGTTTATTCGTCCATAAGGCAACATCTTCCGATAAGTGATTCCCGTTATGGGGTCTTCAAAATTGTTCCCTCTGTAAAAAACAGAAAGCACACGAAGGAAGAAATGGGCCACCTTTTGGATTTGGTGACGCGGAACAAAACGGGTAACGAAACTGATGATTTTATTCATGCTTGGGGAACAATCCTTTTTTTCTTTCTGCGTGAAGCGCTTTCAACTTAGATGGGCAATTTCGTGATTTTATTGGAAAAAGTAAGCCAAGTTCTGTATCGAAATGTTCAGCACAAAAAAACCGGTGCAAACGAGTTACACCGGTTTTTTAATGACTTAAGACTTTGTATTATCTCACGATGATTTGTTGGCTTGTTGCATTGTTTCCAACTGTTAAACGAAGTTGGTAAACTCCTGCAGCAGCTGAGTTCAAATCGTACACCATGTTATTTACACCTGAATTTGCCGCTTCATTGAAGCTCAAAACGGTTCTTCCAGTGATATCGATCACATCGAATTGCACCATTCCTGCATTTTGTAAATCCAAAGCAACATTCAAGATTCCGTCTGTTGGGTTTGGATAAACATCGAAGCTATTCAAGCCTTCAATTTCATCAACTCCACTAACCACAGCCGTTACTTCAACGCGCTCAGAAACACATGAAGTGATTGCTGAAGCTACTTCCCAATCATAGAAGAAATAGTAGAACGCAAAGGCATTATCTCCAGTTGCAGTACTTTGAGTAATTTCACCCAAGCTTCCAAGAGCATAAGGGTAATCAACCATCGCTGGAGGTGCATTTCTCCAAAGCTGTGGATTGTCATCTGCACAACGTAAACCGTAATTCGTTCCTTCAGGTACTTCGAAGTTCAAATCCACACGAGACTCTCCGTCTGGAACAAGTGCCGTAGTAGATGCAATTACGTTATTGAATTCATCAACAAGTTCGATGGTTCTGTTGGCTTCACCGTTAGCGTAAACTTTTACAGAAACGAGGGTCATGTCTTCAAAAGTATCAAACAACTGCCAACGAATGCTGTTGCTGTGGTAAACTCCTTCTCCAGTGTTGCTAAAGCGACCACCGAATTCGATGTCGCCACCTGCAATGTTAAATGCTTCCACCCAGAAACTTGTTGTGGTGTTCAAGGCATCTGTTGTGTAGTCTTCTCCTGTAAACAAAGGAGTGGTATCATCAACATTGGCATACCAATTCAAGTTAGCATCAGCGCCATCAAAGGTTGCCGTTTCATTTGGCGAAATGGCTAAGTCATTAATAATAGGGGCTGTTGGGGCTGCAAGAACAGTTACAGAAACCATTTCAGAGCTTAATTCGTTATCGCAGGCATCCACTATGGTTACCATATAATCTCCAGACTCCGTTACTGTGATTGATTGGTCATTTGCACCTCCTGTCCAAACATACTCAGTAGCCGCAGAAGAAATCAAATCAACACTTCCTCCATCACAGAATTCTAGATCGCCAAGAACAGTTACTGAAGGAGCGATGGATTGAGATACTTCAACAGCAACACTTTGCGCAACACCTGCACAATTCAATTCATCATACACAATCAAACCATAGTTGCCAGACTCGGTAACAGTGATGCTTTGATCAACAGCGTCGTTTGACCAATCATAAGTATAGCCTGCTGGTCCGCTCAATTCAACCGACTCTCCAGGGCAAAGGGTTAAACTTCCATTCACTGCAATGCTCACGTCGGCAATTGAACAAGGTGCTTCAAGCACATTATGGTAGACATTGATTTCTGGATTGCTTAAAACAGTTGTAAATCCTGAAGGCCATTCAACGATTGCTTCTGTGATGCTCTCGCTTTGACCAATTCCGAACATGCAGTGGAAAGTAGTATTGATCCCGTAGCTTTCACCTGCGCGCACTTCACGAACTTGAACACCCCAGTCGCCATAGATTTTTACTTTGGCACCAACAGCGTTCATGTTTGACTCAATACCTTCAAGGTCAAAAGCCACCCAATTGTTATCTCCACCATTGTTCATCCAAAGGATATCTTCGTTGTTGTAGTCAGGATTCACATAAGTGTTTCCGTAGCTTGCATAAACATCAACCCAACCGTCTTTATTCATGTCACCTGTAGCAAGAGAGTGCATGGTATCATTGTTGGGGAACATGTTTGGAATCTCAGTGAAGGTTCCATCTCCGTTGTTTTTGTGATAAGCTTCAAGTCCGCCAGTGTAAATCAAATCAACAAAACCATCGTTGTCGAAATCTGCCATTTTAGCCTGAAGGAAAAAGCCTGGGATGTTTAAGCCAGCCTCTGCTGAGATGTCTGTAAAGTATCCAGCATCATTTCTCAGAAGAGAACAGGTGTTGGAGTGGTTAGTAAGGAAGCAATCGAAATCTCCATCGTTGTCGATATCAGCGAAATCTGCAGTCCAGCTTTGCTCGTAAACAACCAAACCTCTTTCAACAGCTTCTTCGGTGTAATTTCCATTTCCGTCGTTCACCCACAGTTGGTTGATCCGACGAGGATCATTAGGGTCGTTAACCCCTTGACGGCACTTTGCGATGTATAAATCGATGTCTCCATCATCATCAAAATCTGTCCAAAGTGATCCGTAATTTCCTGAGTGATCGGTGTTGTATGGAGCAAAATCATACGATTCCAGGTCAATGATTGATCCATTGTAAACCAAGTTATTGCCATCATTCATCCATATTCGTGCAGTTGCATCATCATGACAACCAAAAGCATCAAGACGACCATCATTATCAATATCAGCCAAGTTACACGCTTGCATAAACATGCTACCGTTGTTCAAAGATTCTTGGGTATAAACCCCTACTTCTGAGATTTTGATCAAGTGCACTCCATCATAGGCACCCCCTGAAAAAACATCACAGTGACCATCGTTATCGCAATCACCAATAGCGAAACCCCATTGGTTTGAACCCGAAATAACACCATAATCAACCTCCGTTAATCCTCCACCTACTTGGTAGAGCACTTTCAAATGGTTAGCGTCGTCAAGAGTAACGATGTCGTCAAATCCATCGTTGTCCATATCAACAATACCTACAGTTCCACCAGAATTGTAGTTGTCATTCAGCATGGAATTGCTGTTAGTAAAGGACTGAGCATTTGAAGTTGTGGCGAAGGCCAAGAATGCTAATCCCAAGAAGTAAATTTTCTTCATGTTAAGAATTTTAAAGGTTTCTACGTCTCGCAGGTAAACAATACGCGTGCACAATATACAATCATTCTAAGGACGACCCTAACGGCTATGAAGTTACATTCTTCGAAAGTTGTATTCCTTTTTTACCGATGAGAATAGGATTATCATTGATTCTCCCCTCTTCTGGTCCATTTTCAAGCTTAAGCACACCGCGCGGACAAACTGCTGAACATACTCCACATCCAACACATGAAGAGCGCACAATGTTCTGTCCTCTTTGGGCATACCAACGCACATCAATGCCCATTTCGCAATAGGTAGAACAGTTTCCACAAGAAATGCACTGAGCTCCATTTGTTGTAATTCTAAATCTGGATTTGAAGCGCTGAACCAATCCGAGATAAGCGGCAAGCGGACAACCGAAGCGGCACCACACCCGATTCCCCATGACCGGATAAAAACCCGTTCCGATCACACCAGCGAATACCGATCCAATCATGAAACCATAAGCAGATTGCACATCCTGGGTTTGCACACCAAGTACTTCTTGGTCTCCACTAAAGAAAGTATAGAGCGTTACGCCCGTCATCACCAAGGCAAAAACAAGCACAGAATGAATCAAATAACGTTCTATTTTCCAGCTCTTTACGCTTTTATCGCTCAAGTGTCGGTAAGGATCGCCCAATGTTTCTGCCAAACCACCACAACCACAAACCCAAGAGCAATACCAGCGTTTTCCAAAGAAGTAAACCATTACAGGAACTCCTACCAGTATCAACACAATCCCCCAAACCAACATGAACAAGCCCAAAGTACCGTTGGATAACATGGCATCTAAATTCCATTGGAAAAAGAAGTCATAATCCAAAGGCCAGATGTTTTTGAAATCGTAATACGGCTGGTTGAAACGAACCAAGATTTCGGGAATCAAAAAGGCGAAACAAATTTGAAAAAAGAGCACCGAACTGGTTCTGAACATTTGATATCGGTTATGACGGTACTTGATGAACATCCTTACTCCCATAACGCTCATCACCACACAATATAGAAAACCATAGAGGAACCACTGACTCGCTGCTCCGCGATTGAGCGCCATGCTCAAGGGGTCGGTAACAATGATCCAATTGGTGATGAAATCGGGGAAGAAATAAAGAAGAATGTAAAAACTTACTAAGCATGCAAAAACAAGCCATCCAATCCACCCTCTATTCGTAGATGATTGCTGAAAATAGTGATTGTTCTTAATGCCCTTTTTGCCCAAGAGAATGACGTTTGGCAAAACCCACATGAGGGAGCCGATGATTCCCAAACCGAAAGTGAGGAACAAGAACAAACCTTTATCTTCTTGCACCGCACTCTTGTTGGCGCCGCGAACAATTTTCGAACTGAGGTCCATTTTACGTTCAAACAGCACATCGTCCCAACGCGCTTCCTTCTTGGCCCAGCGATTGGTATTTTCATAGCCGGTTCTAATCACCGCCGCCATTTGAAAGCCAAATTGAAAGTCGCGATCGTACAACTCTTCCTGAAAGTAGCTGTCGAGCTGGGCAAACTGCTTTTCTGAGAGCAGTGCTTGAACTTCTTGTTGATTGGTGGTGAACGGACCAAGCATCGCGCTGAGGATGAAGATCAGTAAAGCGAGTCCAAAAATGACTCCTCCTATGTATTTAATGGCTTTCATTTCAATGCGAAAATTTGTTTCCAACGCTTCTTCTTCAGTTCCAGTTGGGCATTAAACTCTTTGTTATAGGCCTGGATGATGGCCTTTTCATCGCCTTTAAATAGTTCAGGATCGAAATTGGCATTTTTCAGGTTGCTGATGATAAATTCCACATCGCGTTCTTCATTCAGCCATTGATCAAGTAATTCGTGACGAAGTCGGATACCAAAGACATTTAAACCAATAAAGCGCTTTGTTTCCTTGTCGAAAACCATTTTCAGGCACTTATCTCCCGCAATGTTTTCCCAATAAAAGTGTTCCTCTTCGGGAGCGAGCTCTGCATTTACTCGTCCGTACGTCTGGTATTCAATGTCGAAAAACTTCGCTGAATTGAACCAGTGTCCGGGCGAATAAGCGATGCGCTCTCCACAAATACTTTGGGCTACTGTTTCGCCCATCATCCGCCCCGTGTACCAAACTTGCTCTATCGGCCTTCTTCCTGAAATGGCCGTTTTCATTTCGGCACAATCGCCTAGGGCATAAACATCGGGAATGTTCGTTTCTAAATATTCATTCACCAAGATTCCACGATTTAAGGCGAGTTCTGTGTTCTTTAAGAATTCTACGTTAGGAGAAACACCTGCAGTGAGTCCGAGGAGCTGACAATCCATCAATCTCCCGTCTTTTGTTCTGATTTGATGAACTCTCCCGTCTTCGCCAGGTATGGCTTCATCGAGCTCTGTGTTGAAATGTAGTTTAACGTGGTGACTCTCAATGTGTCTTCGAATGAGCTCGCCCTCTTCTTTTGGCAAAACCCCACCCCAGAAGCGGTCTTCTCGAATGAGGAAGTGAACTTCGATGTTTCGGGTGAGCAGCATTTCAGCCAGCTCCACTCCTATCAAGCCTCCGCCAACGATGATCGCTTGTTTTACCTTTCTTTCTTTGGGTGAACAAAGGGGCGGATGGGTATTTTCCTCCAGAAGCTCCAGGTCTTGAAAACTATAAAGTCCTTGAACTCCTGGCAAATCCTGACCTTTCCATCCAAACTTATTTGGTTTAGAGCCCGTGGCAAGAATGAGCGCGTCGTAAGCTAAAGGAACACCACTTTGAGTGTGTGCTACCTTTTTATTAAAGTCCACACCTTCAATTCGGTCGTGCACCAAATCGATGCGATTCTCAGCCCAAAAGTCGTCTTCATAAGGCTTCGTTTGCTCGTAGCCCATGTGTCCCATGTAGATGTACATCAGTGCCGTTCTCGAGAAAAAGTGCTTCGTTTCTTCAGAAACCACCGTGATTCGAAAATCGCTTTGTTTTCTAATGTGTCGTGCAGCCGTAATTCCAGAAATGCCATTACCTATAATCAGGACATGTTTCATGTTGGGGGAATTTATGAGCTAATGTAGTGCTGGGATTTTAGGAAGGAATCACGAAGTCATAACAAATTGAAAATTCCAAGATCATGTCCCTCACTCAAAGCCTGCAATAAAGCTCAGCATGCTGTTTGCCATTGCTCGAGAAGACCCCTGAATTCCATTGGCCATGATGGCGTAGGTCCAGATATTGCCGTCGTGTTCTAGGTACCCTGCATAGCAGCGCACACCATCGAGATAGCCACTTTTATACCGAAGCGAATGTTTATTGTCCATCAACTTCATTCCTGCTTCTAAGATTTGTTGGTTTTTTGGCGATGCTTGAGCCAGCATCAGTGCTAGCGTTTTGGCTGAAATCCCGTTGGTTCTGCTCAAACCGCTTCCATCTTTTATTCTGAGTTCTGATGTTTTAGTGGCTGAAAGCGTCGAACAATAATCCTTCAGCACGGCAGTACCGGCTTCGAAGCTCCCCTCCTGCTTCAACTCCACCCCTAAGGTGAGCAGAATAGCATTAGCGTAGAGGTTGTCGCTCTTCTTTAAAGTATGCTGAACAAGGTCTTTTAAGGGAGCAGAGCTGATGCTTAATAAGCGGTTCTTTTCATCAAGCGTGCTGTCTTGTTCTTCCTTCCAACGCACCGTGCCGTCCCATTGAATGCCAACTTCCCCCAATGCCTCGCGCAACATCGATTCAAGCAACATTGTACCAGAAGGCAAAGCTCCTTTAATGCTAAAGGTCGATTTACGATGAGGAATTTCACCCCTCACAAAACGCTCAGCGCTTTCCGGAAGTCCGTAGATATAGGCATTGTCTTTTGAGCTCGTAGCGGCCTTCACTTTATTGATAAAAGAAAGTTTGGCTAAGGCAGGTTGAACCCTAATGAGCTTCACTTCTTCACCCACCTCAGTGCTTTGAAATTCGAGTTCGTATTGGTTATCGTTAAATTGAAATGCACCTGCTTGTCCGCCATAGTAATTCGCCACATCTTCCCAAGCCGTTCCGCCCGTTAGCCAATCGTTCTTGAATTTATTTGGATGAAGCACCACATCACCCCGCCAAAAACCCTTTACTCCAGAATTTAGAACTTCATTAAGGAGCAAAGAAATCACCTTTTCTGGGGTATTTCCGTTCGCAAAAACATTCGATCCAAAGCTGGGATCACCAGAACAACTGATAGCCAAGTTCTGACCTTTTACTCCCTCCACAAGGTACACGCCCGTTTCCCAAGTGTAGTTTTCTCCCAGCTTTTCCAGCGCTGTGGCCGTTGTTAAGATTTTCATTGTTGAGGCCGGAATGAAGTTTTCCTCGGCCCGGTCTTCAAGAATTACCTCACCGCTTGTCGTGTTCATCAAGAAAACACTCATCTGGCATTCCTTTTTGACGAAGTCGTTTTTAAAATCCTTCCAGCGCTGCGCACTCGTATTTGAAGTTTGTGCGCAAAGCGACATTTGCACGATCATTGCTAAGGTGAGGAGGTAAAATTGTAACTTCGTATTCATATGAGAGCACTTCTTGGGCTAAATATCTTCATTCTTCTGCTTTGTTCCTATCAAAGTCTTGGCCAAAGCGCTGCCGACGAGCGAAAAAGGGCAAACATGAAAAGTGAGCTAAACTTGAGCACCGATCAATCGAATCAAGTTGACTCGGTATTTCTGGTCTTCAATGAAGAATTTGAGCAGCTCGACCAAAACCTCCAATCTGTTCAGCGCGATACAAGCTTGACTGAGGAAGACCTTTTGTTAAGAATGCAGGTCATCAACCAAGAAAAAAGGGACCTAAAAGCACTACGCGAATTGGAGTTAAAGAACCTCCTCAATAAAGAACAACTTGTGATTTATGAGGAGAAAATTCAGCCACAAAAGCCGCAAGTACTTCACTTTGGCATTCATAATAGAGCAGATTGTAATGTCTGCAAAGAGTAAAATCAACGCACACCTTCTTGACCATTCGTACTTATGACCAGTAGTGCAGACGCCTATTTTAGCGCTTTAGAGACTTGGGGAGACGAGCTCAACGAACTTCGGTTGTACCTTCTAGATTGCAACTTGGAAGAAGGCATCAAATGGAAACAAGCCTGTTATACTTCGAATGGAAAGAACATTGCTATTATCGGTGCTTTCAAGAACTATTGTGTTCTCAGTTTTTTCAAAGGATCATTACTCAAAGATGAGCAAGGCATATTGGAATTTGCTGGAGAGAACTCACGATCGGCAAAAATCATCAAATTTAGATCTTTGCCCGAGGTGAAAAGACATCAAAGCATCATCGCGTCCTTCATTCATGAAGCCATTATTATTGAAGATATGGGTTTGAAAGTAGCTCCTTTAGAAAGCGAAGCGCTTCAATTCCCCGAAGAACTGTTAAAGCGCTTTGAAGACCATCCAAGTTTAAAACAATCATTTTTAGCACTCACTCCTGGCAGGCAAAGGGCCTATTGCATGCATTTCGGCTCAGCCAAAAATGAAAGCACTCGTTTCTCTAGGATTGAAAAAGCAAGTCCCAGAATATTACAAGGAAAAGGCATGAACGATTGCATTTGCGGTTTGTCAAAGCGAATGCCTGCGTGTGATGGATCGCATAAAGCACTCTTGCGAAAATGAAGGCCAACATCCAACACGGACTCAAAGAGAACTGGAAGCAATTTTCGCTTTTAGTACTTATTAATGCCTTTGTTGGTGGGATGCTGGGAATGGAACGAAGTATTTTCCCCGAGTTCGCCGAAAGTCATTTTGGCCTTGCCTCTAATTCTGCCATGCTTTCTTTTATCACTGCTTTTGGCATCAGTAAAGCACTTGCAAATTACTATACCGGTAAACTTGCTAATCGTTTTGGAAGAAAAAACCTCCTTGTTTTGGGCTGGCTGATTGCACTTCCTGTTCCCTTCATTTTAATTACAGCGAATCACTGGAATTGGGTGGTTTTTGCCAATGTACTTTTAGGAATCAGTCAAGGTTTTACTTGGAGCAGCACGGTAGTAATGAAAATCGACTTGGTAGGAGAAAAAGACCGTGGTTTTGCCATGGGACTAAATGAGTTTTCGGGCTACTTTGCTCTGGGCTTGAGCGCACTTCTTGCCGGTTATGTCGCCGATGTTTATGGTATTCATCCATACCCTTTCTACATCGGAATTGTGCTTTCGGTTCTGGGATTGGTCTGTAGTTTTTTCTGGGTGAAAGATACCCGAGCATTTGTAGAAAAAGAAGGTGCAAACAACAAGACTCTAGCCATGCAAAAGGTGTTTCTAGAAACCACATTCAAAAACAAAACACTGAGCGCAATAACTCAAGCAGGCCTGGTGAACAACCTCAACGACGGCATGATTTGGGGCCTGCTTCCAGTCTTCCTCCTTGCACTGCATTACGACACTAACAATATAGCACTCATAGCAGGAATTTACCCCAGTGTTTGGGGAATTGCGCAGCTATTTACGGGTAAAATGTCGGACCACTACTCCAAGAAAAAAATGCTTTTTTGGGGAATGATGCTTCAGGGATTGGCGATCATTTTCATTCCATCAACCACTGATTTTCATTTTCTCTGTGCCTTATCTGCCACTTTAGGACTCGGCACTGCGCTGGTTTATCCCACTTTTTTAAGTTCAATTGCCCAAGTGAGCAGACCGGAACAACGTGCTGAAACCATAGGTACTTTTCGTCTTTGGAGGGATCTTGGTTATGCCTTTGGTGCAATCGCATCTGGTATTTTAGCAGATATTTTTGGGATAAACGTAGCCATCTATTTTATTGGTATTCTCACTGTTCTTTCTTCAATTACTATAGGAATCAGGATGCCCAAAGATTTAAATTTAAGATCCATGAAGACGAATTAAACCTAAGCCCACAAGGAATCATATAAAACTTCGTTACTCTTTGAAATAACAATGCGGCATTTCAAATACATCTTCGCCATTACTCTATGGCTATTCATCATACCCTTCCCTTATGATTTAGAGGCACAAGACCATCTAAAAGCACCTCGTGTTCATTGGACCGAAGTGAGAATCTATTTGAGTGAAGAACAAAAAGCTTATCCCGATGCTGTGGTTAAAGCTGAGTGGGTTTTAAAACATCGGAAGACAATTTCAAGTGTTGATGACCTAAGTCGTTCACAGCAAAAACGATTAAAAAAACGCGCTGCACGTTTCAATTGTAATTTGGTGTTCATCAGGTCAATCCCAAGTATTGATTTTAAAGGGCTGTACTATGTTATTTGCCGAGAGGGGTAGCTTTGGTGAGTTCAGATGGTGCATGCTCTTCAAGCTTGACGAGGAGTTCGAATCGGTGTGGATGCTGCAAAGACAAAACATCGCAACTGACATACAAAGTTCTTCTGTTTTGCTTTTAAAGATGAACTAGCTTAGCATTGAATTGATTCAGGTTAGGGCAAGTATTGGGCTTTCGTGGTGAAGTTTGAGCTTGCATAGCGGTTCGTTCTGAAGTGTTTTTAAAGAAAAAACGTGCAGTGACAAAATCAGGGGATTCATCCACAAAACGGCTTTGAAATTATTTTGAAGCCACACATGAACTCCCGAATTTCGAATCGCTGGTTGGGGGAGGGGGGCTAGGGAGGGGCCCGCTAGGGCTGAGTGTTTTCGGGGTTTTAGAGTAATTCGTGCAGAAACCACAAACTTCTTCTTCAAGGTAAATCAATACGCTCATTCAACAAGTATCAGCTCAAGCCATCAAGCAAAATCACTTCAGCCCTGCACCTTTCTAACTACTCTCCCTCCAAAACCCTTTTATTAACTATTTTGCAGACCAAAGCAACATCAAATGCCAAGATCATTAAAAACAATCTGGGGCGCTTCCCTCCTGCTCCTCTTCGCGCTTACGGCTTGCGAAAAAAACACCGATTCTTCTGCTAACTGCGCGCCAGCGGTGCTCTCGGATTACGTTAATCCCTTTATTGGGACGGGCGGACACGGTCATACCTACCCCGGACCAACAATGCCTTTCGGTATGGTACAATTGAGTCCGGATACCCGACTCGATGGCTGGGACGGATGTGGCGGCTACCACTACAGCGATTCCATCATCTTCGGTTTTTCACACACCCACCTCCAAGGAACGGGCGTTTCTGATTATGGCGATATCCTGATCAGTCCAACGAACGGACAAATTAAATCAGGTAAAAAATGGCACGAACGCTATAATTCATCCTTCAAGAAAGAAAGCGAAAAAGCTTCGCCAGGTTACTACAGCGTGCATTTGGACGACCAAAACCTCCAAGTTGAATTAACCACAACCACCCGTGTTGGGGTGCACCGCTATACCTTCGATAATGAAGGGGATTCCTGCGTGATCTTTATGGACATGCGTCACCGCGATGAACTCCTCGAATACAGTTTCTACCCCTTGAACGACAGCACCATCGTTGGTCACCGCGTTTCAAAAGCTTGGAACGAAGCCCAGCATGTTTACTTTGTGGCTGTTTTCGACAAGGCCTTTATTTACAACGATCAAACCTATGAACTCACACAAACAACTGATCCTGAAACAGGGAATTTAATTGAAGAAATGGAGTTTGTTCCCATCTTTCCACTCGACTTCAAATTTCAGAAAGAGTTGATGGTGAAAGTAGGGATCAGCGCGGTGAGTATTGAAAATGCCATCGCCAACCTTGAAGCAGAAGCGCCGCATTGGGACTTCGATCAATACCACCAAGATGCGGTTTTGGCTTGGAGTAATGAACTTGCTAAAGTGGAAGTTAGTGGCGGCAGCGAAGACGAACTCACGAAGTTCTACACAGCGCTTTACCACAGCTATACCGTGCCCAACGTGTTTTCCGACGTTAACCACATCTACCGCGGTACGGACGGCAATCTCTATCAAGACGAAACGGTGGATCGCTATACAGTGTTCTCGCTGTGGGATACCTTCAGAGCCACTCACCCACTCTATACCATCACCCAGCAAGAAAGAACGAACGACTTTCTTTATGGTTTTCTTGGGATGTATAATGAAGGCGGACAACTGCCCGTTTGGGAACTGGCGAGCGACTACACGGGCTGCATGATTGGCTACCACTCGGTTTCTGCTATGGCCGATGCCTACATCAAAGGCACTTGGGAACCACACAATCCAGAATACATTCTGGAAGCCATGATTCAAGCGGCCGACTCTCAACACTTGGGCTTGCCGGAGTACATCAAATACGGCTTCATCCCTTCGCACGCAGAACACGAGAGCGTTTCGAAAACCTTGGAATATGCTTATGATGATTTCTGTATCGCTGAAGTGGCGAAGAAAATGGGGAACATGGAGGTCTATGAACGCTTCAGAAAAAGAGCGCTGAACTACCGCAACCTTTATGATGATCATACGGGCTTTTTACGACCAAAACTCGGTGGTGCTTGGGTAGAAAACTTCGATCCTGCAGAGGTGAATTTCAATTACACGGAAGCCAACGCCTACCAATACAACTTCTTCGTTCCTCATGATATTGAAGGACACATTGAATTGATGGGAGGAAGATCGGCATTCGCTCATCACTTAACTTCCCTCTTCACCGCAGACAGCACCACAACGGGGCGTCAACAAGCCGATATTACCGGACTTATTGGTCAGTACGCCCACGGCAACGAACCGAGCCATCACATGGCTTATCTCTACAACTATGCCGATGAACCTTGGAACACGCAGATGTACACCAATAAAATTCTGTCAGAGCTCTATCATAATGCTCCCAACGGTTTGAGCGGAAATGAGGATTGTGGACAAATGAGCTCTTGGTACGTCTTGAGCGCTTTGGGCTTTTATCCTGTTTGTCCTGGAAGCCCCGAATACGCCCTAACGAGTCCGATTTTCGAACGGGGCATGATTCACCTCGAAAACGGCAAAGCCTTCATCATTGAAAACAACAAAACAAGCGAAGATGCCATTTACATTCAATCTGTAAAATGGAACGGTGCCGATTACACCAAAAGCTACATCACCCACGATATGATCATGGAAGGGGGAACTCTGGAGTTCGACTTGGGTACAACAGCAAATAAGTTGTGGGGTGTTGGCGAAGGAAACAGGCCGCATTCTTCTTGGAATGATGAGGGCTTTCTTCCTGTTCCTGTCATCCTCGCTCCAAGAACATTTAGGTATCCGTGCAACATCAACTTCACCTGCATCGACAAAGAAGCCAAAATCCTTTACCGAAGAAGCGATCAGCCATCAAGTGAGTGGACCGAATACGCGCCCCCACTCCAAATCGACGAAAGTGTACGTTTTGAGTTCAAAGCGGTAAAGGGCGATTTGGAAAGTGAAGTGATGGAACATGAGGTGAAGAAAATGACCAACAACTATGAAATCATCAACATCAGTGATTACGACAACCAGTACCACGCAGGAGGAGCGCAAGCCTTGATTGATGGCATTGTGGGCGATACCAACTTCAAAACCGGCGATTGGCAGGGAACCTATGGTAAAGATGTGGAGGTGGTGATCGACCTGAAAGGGGAACAAACCATTGACTTTATCGATGTAGGTTGCTTGCAAGACACCAAACCTTGGATCATCTTTCCTCGAGAAGTGGAACTCTATGTTCAGACCATCGAAAAAGATGCTCAAGGGAATGACTTCACGCTGTGGAAATTGCGTTCCGTGGTGAAAAACGAAATCGACCCCATGGACTACACCATTCAGCGTCAGACTTTACGACTGCCCTTGGGCGTACCTTGCGAGCAAATAAAAGTTGTTGCTAAAAATTTCGGACCACTTCCCGAAGGTCACCTTGGTGCAGGTAATCCTTCTTGGTTATTTTTGGATGAAATTGAATTTATCAAGTAAGCCGTGGAGAACCATCAATTTTTTGAAGCCCATTTAGCGCAAACCACTCCCTTTCCTTTTGCTTTGGAAATTGAAAGGGCTGAAGGCGTTTACCTTTATGACAAGAACGGCAAGTCTTACATGGATTTGATCAGCGGCCTGTCTGTAAGCAACTTTGGTCATGGTCACCCGAAAATCAAAGAAGCCATTCATGCCCAAACCGAGAAGCACCTGCACGTGATGGTTTACGGTGAATACCTGCAAAGTGCGCAGTCTGCTTGCGCTAAGACACTCACCCAACTCCTCCCCGAATCCCTCAACACCGTTTATTTCGTGAACAGCGGAGCCGAAGCCATTGAAGCGGCCTTAAAGTTGGCCAAAAGGGCTACTGGGCGAAATAAAATGATGGCATTCAAAGGAGCTTATCACGGGAGTACACACGGTGCCATGAGCGTGAGTGCCAACGAGAAGAAGAAAAGGGCTTACCGTCCACTTTTGCCGAACATAGAATTCATCCGTTTTAATGAAATGGAAGACCTTGCGCGCATCGATGACAGCTGTGCTTGTGTTCTGATGGAAACCGTTCAGGGCGATGCAGGAATCCGCATTCCTCACCCCGAATTCATGAAAGCACTGCACCAGCGCTGTAAGGAACTTGGTGTTTTGCTCATTCTGGATGAAATACAAGCAGGCATTGGCAGAACGGGGCGTAACTTTGCTTTTGAGCATTATGATATTGTGCCCGATATCCTGGTTTTGGGGAAAGCACTGGGCGGCGGTTTGCCCATTGGAGCATGTGTGGCGAGCAGGGAATTGATGGAACTCTTTAGTCATGGACCCATGCTCGGACACATCACCACTTTTGGTGGTCACCCCTTGATTTGTGCGGCGGCCAATGCCGGTTTAGAAGTGCTTCGCGATGAAATCTCTTTGGAACACGTTCAGAAAATGGGCTGCCGACTTCACGCCAAATTAAGCGCACACCCCGCGGTGAAGGAAGTTCGCTCTTTGGGCTTGTTCTTTGCTGTCGATCTGGAAAGTGAAGAAGCCGTTCAGCACGTGGTGATGGAGGGTTTAGAAAAAGGAATTATCGGCTTTTGGTTTTTAAGTTGTCCTTGGAGCTTTAGAATTGCCCCTCCACTGAACATGAGCGAGGCCGAATTCGAAAAGGCAAGTGAAATTATTTTATCTTGTTTGGATGCTCTACCTCCAAAATAGCGCAGGACGCTCTGCTCAAGAGCTCTTTGAGGATGCCTTCGAATACGATTTCGAAATAAAATCGCGCGCTTGGAAGATGTGGAAGCCGGTTTTAGATCAAATCCCTTCCGACAGTCGTTGTCTGTTCATTGGCCGGCAACAAGGCGATTTGTGCCTTCTGCTCGCTGCAAGTGGTTTTGAATTGGACGTGCTCCTTTTGGAAAACGACACGCCATCATTACTCCAAGAAAAACTAGAGAAACACGAAGCTCTAGAAAACGTGCGCTTTTTAGACCTTGAAGCATTTCACAACTTGGAAGACAAGCACGCCCTCCTTTTTCTTCAGAACGCCTTAAGCTGTGTTGGTGCTGGTGCCTTGAAGATGCAAACAAAGCTCAGTTTAGGCAACATTTACAAGGCCATAGATGACGGCACCCCCATTCTGATTTACGAAGAACTGAAAGGAGCTTGGATTCACCAGCATTGGACCAGCAGAACAAAAACTGACATTCCCATCAACGAAATGGCCACCTTGGATGATTTTCAAGAGTTGGTTGACGCCAGTGCTGAACATCACCTCAAAACGGCGGGCTTTTTGAGTGCCTTCTTCGGTAAAAAACCAAAAACACCCTTAGCCAAGTTGATCAAAAAAAGCGAAGGTTTTGACCATCTCGACTTTATCTTGCCCAAGCGCTGGAAACATGCCGCTTTCGGATACTTGAAAAAATGAATCTGAATGGAAGCATTGAAAAACCACTATTCAGAAGCGTACATTTCAAACATTGCTCAGGTGTTTTCTCAAATTCAGCCGCTGGATCAAGCTCATTTTGTTGCTGGGGTGATGTCGGATAAGTGGGAAGACCTCGAGCTGATGGACCGCATGCGTCGCATCAGCACCCTGCTTTATTCCACCTTGAACGTATCTTTTCCACATGCAGCCACAATCATTTGTGAAGCCAGCAAATCCTTGCCCGGTGGCTATCTGGCTTGTTATTTACCTCATCTCGTGGCCACACATGGACTAGCGCATTGGGATGAAGCCATGTCCTGCCTAGAGGTTTTAACCGCCCACAGTACAGCAGAATTTGCCATCCGCCCCTTTCTCCATCAAGACTTTGAGCGCGGTATAGAGCAGATGAAGGATTGGAGCAAACATCCCAACCAGCATGTGCGGCGTTTATCCAGTGAAGGAGCCCGCCCCTTTCTCCCGTGGGGAAAGCAAGTACCCGCTTTGAAAGAACACCTGTACCTCAACCTTGAAATTTTAGACACACTTCATCGCGACACCTCGGAATACGTGCGCAAAAGCGTTTCCAACCACTTGAACGACATCTCCAAAATCAATGCAGAACTTGCCTTTACAACAGGAGAACGTTGGATACAAAATCCAGCGACTCATCGCACCGTAAAGCACGGTTTGCGTACCTTGTTAAAAGCCGCACACCCCGGTAGCCTTCGTTTGTTTGGCTACGATGAATTAACTCACTTGGAGTTGCTTGCCTTCAAAGCAGACAAAGACCAGATCAAGATCGGAGATCCATTGAATTTAGCGCTTGTTTTTCAGCTTCGCGATGCGGCCAAGTTGCGCATTGAATACTTGGTGCATTATCAGAAGAAAAATGGCAACACCAGTTCCAAGGTTTTTCAATGGTCGGAAAAGACCTTTCCAAAAGGCCAACACCAAATTCAAAAACAACAGCATTTCCAAGACCTCAGCACAAGAAAACACTACCCCGGAACACATCGCATGGAGGTGAGGGTGAATGGTGAAATACTTGGAAGCCTTGATGTGGAATTGATCAAGGGTGTTAGTGTTACGCAATTAATGAAATCGTGCGTCAACGATTGATGGTGAACCACTGATAGCATCATCTCGAATAAAAAAGGCTTTATCCTTCAGAGACTTGGATCCACAATGAAAATACAACACAAAAAAAAGACCTCCACGTTTGGAAGTCTTTTTCAGTGCCTTGGGATAATCTGTGACAAACAAGAAGGTTTGCAGTAGATGTGGCAAATGAGAACCTTTAAAATGAAAAGACAACTATACTGTGCGTTCCTTTCACCACAAATATAAAACGCTATTCTCCAGACCAGATTAAGCCATTCTTGCCCCTCTGTTAAGAAATTGCGCAACCTGTTTTCGTTATCTTCGTATGACTGAAAAAACTTAAAACACATGAAAATCGCTTTGCGTCATTCCATCTTTATTTACATTACCATTCTCTCCCTTGCGCTGCTCTTTGAGTCGTGCGGAAACAATGAACAAAAAGCCCCAAAGCCTGAAGGATTAACCGAGGCTCCTAAAGAACAATTGGACGCCATTGAAGAGCGCATTCGCCAAATCGACCCTCAAGCCCGACAAAAGCGTCGTCTAAAAATGAACGAAGCCCAAGGAGAAGCAGAAGTGAATTATGATAAAAAGGGCGTGCTCATGGAAGTAAGCGGCGAATACAAGACCAGCTCAGGCACACAACAAGACCACTTCTTCTTCGACGAAAAAGGCGAACTCACCTACTCCACGCACCGCATCATTTCAGAAGAAAAAGATGGGACTAAAAGCATCCTCGAACAACAATTCACTTACAACCAACAACAAGAGGTTAATGCTGCTTCTCAACGCTATGTCATAGGCGCTGATGATGATTTAAAGGGTTTTGACAACTTGAAATTTGAAGCCATCCAGCCCGACATGGATGCGGTGAATAACCAACAAAAGACTTTGCTTTCAAGCTACAGAACAACCCTACGCTTTTAAGACGCCCCTGTCATTTCGTTTCAGCCAAGATAAATTTTGACACGTTTTCTAAACTTCTTCTCGCTGCTGGAAGGTAGTCGCTCAGCAATTGCCAAGAGTGAAAGAGGTTTTCTTCAACGTCCAATTCACAAGCCACTCCTTCAGCTTGCAACTTTTCAGCAAAGCCCAAACTGTCGGCATACAACAACTCGTTACTGGCCACTTGAATAAAAGTTGGTGGAAAGTCTTGCACATTCGCGTAATAGGGCGATACCAAAGGGTCTTTTGCCGA
>JAQWFN010000126.1 GCA_029238785.1 Flavobacteriales bacterium
GGTTTGGCACCTCGATGTCGGCTCGTCACATCCTGGGGCTGGAGAAGGTCCCAAGGGTTGGGCTGTTCGCCCATTAAAGTGGCACGCGAGCTGGGTTCAGAACGTCGTGAGACAGTTCGGTCTCTATCTGTTGTGGGCGTACGAAATTTGCGAGGACCCGTCTCTAGTACGAGAGGACCGAGATGGACGAACCTCTGGTGTATCTGTTGTGGCGCCAGCTGCAGTGCAGAGTAGCTACGTTCGGATGAGATAAGCGCTGAAAGCATCTAAGCGCGAAACTCACCTCAAGATGAGATTTCGTTGAGAGCCGTTGAAGACGACAACGTTGATAGGCTACAAGTGTAAAGGCAGTGATGTCAAAGCTTAGTAGTACTAATGACTCGAAAGCTTATAAAGTAAAAATTCTCTACCGATATGTCACATATTATGATGTGATTGATGATTGTAATCTAATATCATATCAACGATTTTAGGTGTCTATTGCAATGAGGTCCACCTCTTCCCATTCCGAACAGAGAAGTTAAGCCCATTAGCGCAGATGGTACTGGTATTCCGGGAGAGTATGTCGACGCCGCTTTTAAAGAATCCCCTCTTATTGAGGGGATTTTTTTTTTCATATATCTCAAGCAGGAAGCAAGCATTTCTATAACTTGCAAGCACTATGGAACATGTACTACCAGGAAAAGGTTTCGAAACACTAAGATTCGGCCTTAACAAAGAACAAGTAGAACGTATTATCGGTAAACCAGACGAAATCGAAATGATTAAACTGGACGATAACGACGATAAAGAATCTATCGAAGCTTGGCACTACGATCAATACAACTTCTCTATCTCCTTCGATGAACACGACGATTGGAGAATGGGAAACATCTCTGCCAATAACCCTAATCTTGTCATTGAAGGTGTCAAATTCATGAACCTTTCAGTACTTGAAGCCGTTAATCAAATCGATAAACTCGACTTGGGCGACTTCGAAGTTCAAGACATGGAAGACGGACAAAAAGTAATCGCACTTTACGACAACTTCATCAACATGTGGGTAGATAACGATCAAATCGTTGAAATCCAATGGTCCCCTTTCCTCGATGATGAAGATGAACCAATTTGGCCTTAATTCAATACTGATATTAAGTCGCCCTAATAATACTACCGCATGAATAATCTTGTGGCCATCGTCGGTCGCCCTAATGTGGGCAAATCAACACTCTTTAATCGACTCACTGAAACGAGAGACGCTATCGTCGATCCTACCAGCGGCGTTACTAGAGATCGAAAATATGGTCGAGCGCATTGGGCTGGACACGACTTTACTGTTATCGATACAGGAGGATACATTACCAACTCCGACGATAAATTCGAAAAAGCAATCAGAGAACAAGTTAAGATCTCCATCGAAGAGGCCGACTTGGTGCTCTTTCTTGTAGATGTAACTACAGGAATTACCGACCTAGACCAAACTGTTACTGAACTGCTCAGAAGATCAGGAAAACCAATTCTGCTTGTGTCAAACAAAGTGGATACGGCTGTGCGTGAGGTTGGTTCGGTAGAATTCTATTCACTAGGCCTCTCTGACGAAGTCTTTAGCATCAGCGCCAATAACGGTTATGGTACGGGCGAAATGCTAGATAAATTGGTTGAACTCCTTCCGGAAATCCCTGAAGAAGAAGACAACAATGTGCCTAAAATTGCTGTAGTAGGTAAACCGAATGTGGGTAAATCTACTTTCATTAATACCTTGCTCGGCGAAGAAAGAAATATTGTAACCGATATTGCCGGTACTACTCGCGACTCGGTGCATACACGCTATAAAGCATTCGGCTTCGATATGGAAATTATCGATACTGCCGGATTGCGTAAAAAACAAAAGATGGACGATCAGTTGGAATTCTATTCCGCTGTGAGAACCATCAAAGCTATTGATAAAAGTGATGTGTGCCTGGTACTGCTCGATGCACAAGATGGGATGAATCGTCAAGATATCTCCATCTTCTATCAAGTAGTAAATAGCTATAGAGGTGCAGTAGTTCTGGTGAACAAATGGGATTTGGTTGATAAAGACCAATCGACTCACGAAAACTTCAAAAAAGCACTCCTAGAAAAGATGTCACCTTTTACAGATGTGCCAATTATCTTTACAAGCAACGTCACCAAACAACGTATCCTCCAAGCGCTTGAAACGGCGCTGAAGGTTTATGAGAACAGGAAAATGAAAATTGCAACTTCCAAGTTGAACGACATCTTCTTGCCTATTATCGAAAATAAACCCCCTCCTGCAATCAAAGGAAAGTACGTTAAGATCAAGTACATCACACAAATTACATCGCAAGTGCCCACATTTGCCTTCTACTGTAATTTGCCACAGTACATCAAAGATCCTTACAAACGATTCCTCGAAAACCAAATGAGAGAGCATTTCGATTTCGCCGGTGTGCCTATCAGACTCTTCTTTAGAAAGAAATAGGTTTACTTAACGAATCGTGATATATTCCTTGAGCACATTATCATACATTTGCATGAAGCCTAAGGGAATTTAAGTTTAAGCAGAAAAGAACATGTCATATTTTTTTACATCTGAATCTGTCTCAGAAGGACACCCAGACAAAGTTGCTGATCAGATCTCTGACGCACTTATTGATCACTTTTTAGCATTTGACCCAGAATCAAAGGTCGCATGTGAAACACTGGTAACAACAGGACAAGTAATCCTGGCTGGTGAGGTGAAGTCAAATACTTACCTGGATGTGCAGAAGATCACCCGCGAAGTGATTAGAGAAATCGGATATACCAAAAGTGAGTACATGTTTGAAGCCAATTCTTGTGGTATCCTAAGTGCAATTCACGAACAATCTGATGACATTAATCAGGGAGTAGAACGCACCATCAAGGAAGAACAAGGAGCAGGAGATCAAGGAATGATGTTTGGCTACGCTTGTCGCGAAACCAAGGATTATATGCCACTTGCATTGGACATCTCTCACGCACTGCTTAAAACGCTTGCATCGATCAGAAAAACGGGTAACGAAATGACTTACCTCAGACCTGATGCAAAGAGTCAAGTGACGATCGAATACTCAGACGACCACAAACCGATTGGTATCGACGCCATTGTGATTTCTACCCAACATGATCCTTTTGATGAGGATGAAACAATGTTGAAGAAAATTCATGACGATGTTAAAAACATCCTCATCCCACGGGTGAAAGCGCAGTACGGTGAGGCTGTTCAAGCACTCTTCGATAAGGCAATAAAATTACACGTTAACCCAACTGGTAAGTTCGTTATCGGTGGTCCACACGGTGATACAGGTTTAACCGGACGAAAAATTATCGTTGACACTTACGGTGGAAAAGGAGCTCACGGTGGTGGTGCTTTTTCAGGAAAAGACCCGAGTAAAGTAGATCGTTCAGCAGCTTACGCAACACGTCACGTAGCTAAAAACATGGTAGCTGCTGGGATTTGTGATGAAGCACTTGTGCAGGTGGCCTATGCCATTGGAGTTGCTCAACCCATGGGGCTCTATGTGAACACTTACAGCACAGCCAAAGTAAACATGAGCGATGGAGAAATTGCAGCGAAAATTGCAAGCTTGTTCGATATGAGACCTTACGCTATCGAAAAACGATTCAACTTGCGCTCTCCAATTTATAAGGAAACTGCGGCTTACGGACACATGGGACGCACACCTCAGGTGGTTACCAAGCATTTTTCCAATGGTAACGGAGAAGAGAAAATTATTGAGGTGAAGTTGTTCCCATGGGAAGAATTAGACCGTGTTAATGATCTTAAAGCAGCTTTTTCAATTGCTTAAGTAGGGTTATTCCAAATTAAGATGTATTAAACACGCATTTACACACTGCGAAATTGTGTGACACACATTCGGAAAAAGGCTTTTTACAATGGTAGAAAGCCTTTTTTTATGCTCAGTATTTTAAGCTCACTTATAAAGAGCGCCTTTTGTATCTTAGAATCATGTCTTCTATCAAGAAACTCCACCTTATTCGGCTAACTCTCCTTTCCGTTTTGCTCGCGTTCCTTGCTTCTTGTAATCAAGAAAAAGAACCATCGAAAAGTGAACGTTTGTACTGTGAAGAATTCGCCGCATTCGGGGAAGCTTATAAAGAAGATTCAAATGCCGTTCGGAAGGCTTATGCGGCTTTTGAGCGAAAGGAAGAGAGGAAAGAAGAGCCGTGGAACTGGCTTTGTGTTGGCCCAAATGTTCAACCCTTTGAAAATAATGCACCAAGTTCAGCCATTCCTACTTATGCAGAAGGACGAGGAAACGGAAGCGGAAGAATTAACTTCCTTCACCTCGATGAAGCCCATCACCGTTTATTTGCTTGTTCGCCAAGTGGCGGATTGTTTGTTTCGAACAATGAGGGACGAAAGTGGACCGTCGCTGGAACAGATCAATTGCCCATTTCTGGTGTTGCAGCGGTAACAACAAATCCCCTGAACAAAAAAGAATGGTTGATTGCTACGGGAGATGGCGATGATAAATTCATGTTTTCTGATGGAGTTTGGAGAACCAAAGATGGAGGAGAAAGCTACGAGAACATCAACGGAAGAAGCTTCATTCAACCGGCCATCGAAGTGGGGAAGCGCTTGTACTCCAGTCACGTTTTAGCTCACCCTTGTGATTTCAACAGGGTGTTTTATGCCTGTAACCAAGGCTTGTTCGTCACAAACAATTCACTCGATGAAGCCAAAAAGGTGAAATGGAAACAAGTGGGCTACAGTCACTTTTACGACATCGCAATTAACCCGATGGCCAGTGAAATTGTACTTGCAGGCGGACAAGATCTGATGGTGAGTAAAGACTGCGGGGCGAGCTGGGAGCAAGTGGGGATTCCCAAACTTCCCGCTCAGGAAAAATACCCATTTCGAAGACTGAGCATAGAGTTTAGTGAAGCAGCCCCAGACATCGCTTATATTGTGATTACACGAGGTACACAATTTGCACAAAGTAAAGACGGAGAGGCCTACCTCTACAAGTATTATTGGAAAACCAATCAATGGGAGATGCTGAGAAACCTGAGCGAGAAAATGGGCAACATGCTTGTGTCGAGAGCCAGGGCCTTTAGCATTTCTCCAACAGACAGCGCTTTGATCCTTTTCGGAAATGTTCAACCAGTATACCGAAGCACGAATGGAGGGAAAGACTTCAGTAAAATAGCCGGACGTCAAATGCACGACGATTTGCATCACCTTGTTTTTTCAAGCAATGGTAAAACGCTCTGGGCGGCCCATGATGGAGGTGTCTCGATCAGTACTGATGACGGTCTCACCTTTAAAAATGCCGATCAGGGCATTGGAGCGAGCAATACCTTTGGATTGGATGTAGCTCAAAGCGAAGAGGAAATCCTTGTTTATGGTGGCTATGATACCGGAGGTAATCAATTTGATGAGCGAGGATGGAGTCATGTCAATTGGGGCGACGGCTTTGAGTGTGCCATTGATCCAAACAATCCAGATTTTCGTTACACTACCCGGCAATTTGGATACATCCATGCTAGCGATGATGGCGGACGAACCTACCCAGGTGTTGCCTCATCCAGCAAAGCGCAAGGGGAATGGCATTCTTGGTTCCGTTTGTCGCCCAGTGATCCAAGTGTGCTTTTTAGCGCTGGTAAAAGGATCGTTCGAACTTCCAATTATGGAAAAGAGCACGAAGTGATCCTCACAGTGAAAGACCTTCACCCAGAAGCCCTAACCTGTTATCGCCTTTTTGTCAGCGAATCCCACCCCGATGTTGTTTACGCCTATATCCTTCGCCAAGAAAAACAAAAGCCCCTTCTCGCGGTCACTTTTAACGCTATGGATGATCCCGAAAAGGTGAAATGGAACATACTTCCAGAGTTACCCAAAGAGGGCTGGATCAGCGACCTTGAAATCGACAACGAAGATCCTCGGGCGTGTTGGTTGGTCTATAAAGACGCCGAACCCCGATTTTCGATTTGCAGGTACACAGGAAATCGCTTTATAGACATCAGTGCAAACCTCAACATGATGGTGACTCAAGCCATGACCTTCGATAGAGAAACCGGACGCTTATACATTGGAAGCAATCGTGGGGTGTACACGAAATCGCGCAATGAAAGTGAGTGGACACTCCTCTCGGGCCTACCGGGAACCTACATCAACAGCTTGGTCATCAACAAGAAAACAAGAATGCTCTACGTAGGCACCTTTGGTCGGGGAATTTGGAAAGGACCGTTAAAAGATTGAATTATTTATTGAGCTGGATGAAAAAATCTCGACTTCCAGAAGGAACCGGGAAGCTTTGAATGAGTGCACCAGAGTTGGGTGAGATTTGATGAAGAGCGCTGTTGTCTAAAGCGTAGAGCACATTCCCCACAGGGTCGAATTTTAGCGATTGAGCGTTGATGCCATTGTTACTTCCCGATAAAAAGGCGCCACTCCCAAATTGATAAAGGTAAACGCCGTCTGCATGCGCAACCGCGTAAAATCCATTGTCCATAGCAACGACCTCATTCACCATTTGGTTAGACACCAGCCACGGCAGGGTAGTGGTATTTCCATTAGAACCGTTGTAGCTGCGCAGAACAATAGCTCCATCATCTTCGCTAAACAACAAGAACTCGTCTTCGTAAGGCACCATTTGAAGTAAGTTACCAGGGATGTTTGACGATTGAGTAATGATCCCCGTTACGGCATTGAACTGCACAAGCAACTCGTTTTCACTCCCTATTTGTTCTGCGTGAACCAAAAGCGTTTGTCCGTTCAAACTCATTTGGATGGGACGATAATTCAAAGGCAAATCAACACTGCCACTTTGATTGCCGTTTTCACCAAAAAGTCGGATAACACCATCAAAAAAAGCCACATAATACAAGCGCCGCGTTTCGCTAAAAGCAATGTCGCGAATTTGATCGCTGGCCAATGCTGAACCAATTTGAAAGCTGCTTTCTTCTTGCCAAGTTTGGGTGTTGATGAATTTTACTCGCGCCAAATCGCCTTCGCCAATGAGCAGTTCTTGATAGTAGTTGCCCATCAATGAACTGTTGTAAGTGCCGTTGCCTTGCCATGCATTGATGAAGTTTCCGTTCTGACTCAAGGTGTCGATGCTGAGTGAGTTTCCATTTTGTTGAATGATGCCGATGCTTTCTCTCTCTAAAGGCACCTCAAAAATCACGATTTCGCGAAAAGCACTCTTGGTATTTCCAGCTTCATCTTCTACCGTAGCAGAGATGGTGTAAGTTCCACCAGGAAGATGAATGTTGTCGAATGGAAAAATCAATAATACTTCAGAGCCAGTGCCGCTGAGCGCTTCACTCTTCACACCGAGAATGGCGTTTGAACTGTTGTGTTCGATGCGCACGGTGACTAATTTCAGTGCTTGGTCGTCGGCAACACTCAAACGAACGTTAATATCGTCGTCAAATTCATATTGATTGCCGTTTCCAGAAGGAATGATGTAGGAAATTGCAGGCAGTACCTCGTCGCGTTCTTTTTTACAGGCCGAAAGGAAAATCAATGTGAATAAAAGAAAAATGAGCGAACGATTCATGCTGAAAGTTACTGAAAACAAGGGCTAGAACCAATTGTGGAAAAGCTGTTTAATAGGACGTTGATATCCTTTGCCCTAAATGTGCTGTAATATCTTTATCGCTGTATTACTTTTGTTCTCCCATGAATGAACAGGATAGAACATCAAATCGAGTTGGTAGAATGCAGACCTCACGCCAGCTCTTGCAGCAAAGCGGAATTGAATCTGGTCGACTTCAACCACAAGCATTAGACCTTGAAGAGGCGGTGCTTGGAGCGATGATGTTGAACCAAGATGCAGTGAATTCAGCCATTGATATTCTTAAACCTGAGAGTTTTTATAAGCCTGCTCACCAAAACATTTTCGAGTGCATTGTTAAACTCTTTCAAGAGAGTGAACCCATTGATATTCTCTCCGTAACACAAGCCTTAAAGAAAGCGGGGCAGTTAGAGTTGGCAGGAGGAGCCTACTTCATTTCTCAATTAACAACGAGAATTGCCAGCACAGCAAACGTAGAATTTCACGCACGTATCATCGCTCAAAAATACATCCAACGTGAGCTCATTCGCATCAGTAATGAAATCATGAAGGATGCTTACGAAGAAACAACAGATGTTTTTGACTTGCTCGATCGTGCAGAGAACAACTTGTTTCAAGTAGCGGAGGGGAATATCCGTAAGTCGTATGACGTGATGGAAAACCTCATGCGTCAAGCCATTGAAAACATCGATAGCGCTCGAAAAAATGTGGATGGAGTTTCTGGTGTGCCTTCGGGCTTTAGAGATCTCGACCGAATTACTGGCGGATGGCAGCGCTCAGACATGGTGGTACTAGCGGCTCGTCCTGGTATGGGAAAAACGGCTTTCGTACTTTCTATGGCGAGAAACATGGCAGTTGACCACAATGTACCAGTTGCAGTGTTCTCTTTGGAGATGGCTGGCGTGCAATTGGTGAATCGTTTGATTGCCTCTGAAACAGAATTGTCATCAGAGAAACTTAGAAAAGGAACACTCGAAGATCACGAGTATCAGCAACTTCATCAACGTATTGGTAAATTGTCAAAAGCGCCACTTTTCATCGATGACACTCCGGCCTTGTCAATCTTTGAACTTCGGGCAAAATGCCGACGATTAAAAGCGCAACACGGTATCGACATGGTGATCATTGATTACCTTCAGTTGATGACCGGTGGTGGCGATAACAAAGGAAATCGAGAGCAGGAAATCTCCTCCATCTCCCGTTCGATTAAGAGTATTGCGAAAGAATTGAACGTTCCAATCATCGCGCTTTCTCAACTTTCGAGAAGTGTAGAAACAAGGGGTGGTGATAAACGACCAATGCTCTCCGATCTTCGTGAATCTGGTGCGATTGAGCAAGATGCCGATATCGTTTGCTTCATCTATCGTGCAGAATACTACGGCATCATTGAACATCCAGACAACATCGATACCAAAGGATTGGGTGAGCTCATCATCGCAAAACACAGAAATGGTGCTTTGGAAACCATCAAGATGAAGTTCATTGGCCATCTTGCGAAATTTGCAAATTACGATACCTTCAGCGCAGATGCTGGAATTGGCGGAGCCGCAATGCAACCCAATACGGAGTTTGCACAGCCACAAACCATGACCATGCCTTCGCGCATCAATACCATGGACGACGATGATGATCAATTCGACGGCGCACTCGACGCACCTCCTTTCTGATCGCTTAACACCTTTTCACCCTCCATTACAGCATGATTGTTGTACCTTTATGAGAAATTATTTAGCATGAGGCATTGCATCTTGTTCTTGTTCATTCTAATCGCTCAACTTGGTTTTGCGTCTAAAATCCTCATTCATATGGATGAAGATCAGGCCAACCATTTGAAAGCCTATGGGATTGCGTTTTGGACTTTGGAAAAACAAGTACCTGTAGAGTGGTTGTTGAACTATCGAGGCGGAAGTTTTTTAATCGATAACTATCCTGAAATCCTCAACGAGTGCAAAATTCGTGGAGTGAGCCATCAAGTGATTGCAGATGTTCAAGCGAATTCAATCTATGCTGAAATAGGCAACCCGGAAGTGAATATGGAGCGCGTTCAACTGGATGTACCTCCAAAAGTAGCCGTATATTCCCCTAAAGGAAAACTGCCTTGGGATGATGCGGTAACCTTGGTGTTAACCTACGCTGAAATCCCTTACACGGTGGTTTACGATGAGGAAATAGCTCGCGGTGAATTGCCAAAGTACGACTGGCTTCACCTTCACCACGAAGATTTCACGGGTCAATATGGTAAATTCTACCGAAGCTTTAGAAACGCAGCATGGTACCAAGAAGAGGTCAGGTCTCAAGAAGCTACAGCTGCCAAACTGGGCTTTTCCAAAGTTTCTCAAATGAAGCTCCAAGTAGCTACAGATATTAAAAACTTTGTTGTTGGTGGAGGTTTTCTCTTTACGATGTGCAGCGGAACAGACAGCTACGATATTGCCCTAGCGGCACACAACACAGACATCGCAGAATCGATGTTTGATGGTGATCCGGCAGATCCTGCGGCACAGTCGAAATTGGATTACGCTAACGGATTAGCTTTTAAGGATTATCAAATCGAAAGAGACCCTTTGGAATATGAGTTCTCTAGTATTGATGGCACAGCAGACCATAGTAAAATCAAAGAACTCAACGATTTTTTCACCCTTTTTGATTTCAGCGCGAAGTGGGACGTTATTCCTACCATGCTTACCCAAAGTCACGAAAGAGTGATCCACGGTTTTATGGGACAAACCACTTCATTCAGAAAACAATATTTGCGCTCTGATGTAACGGTTATGGGAGAAACCAAGAGCTTGCAAACGGTGAAGTACATTCATGGTGAATACGGCCAAGGACAGTGGACCTACTACGGTGGGCACGATCCTGAAGATTACCGCCATTTGGTTGGAGATCCGCCTACCGATTTGAACCTTCACCCCAACAGTGCCGGCTACCGTTTAATCTTGAACAACATCCTTTTCCCAGCAGCGCGCAAGAAGGAGAAAAAAACCTAGGCTTTTTCCCAAACACTCGCATAAACGTATGGTAGTTTCCTACCAAACGCCGCTACAACGTGCTCGTTTTTCTTGTCTTCAATCATTCCAGTAAAGCAGGGATATGGCGAATAATTGTGCTCTTCAAAAGCACTCAACTTTGCTCCTTGCTTCATAAATGCATTGAATAAGGAAGAAATCGAGTGGTTCCAACAGGTCACTTCGAATTTACCTTCTCCACCCGCATACGAGCCGTTCTCTTCAAAAAGCATGGCTTGAGAATCGTAAGGATAAACTAGCTGCTTGAAGTCGTCATCAAACATGTGAACCAGCGGATGAAATTCCACAAGCACGAACTTGCCTCCGGGCTTGAGATAGCGCATCACGTTGTGTGCATATTGATCTAAATCACCAAACCACCCAATGACCCCATAGCTAGCGAAAACGATGTCGGCACTTGATTCAAGCTCTGGCCTAAACTCGAGCACATCGCCTTGAATAAAATGGGCTTCCAGCTGAGCGTCTTTCGCCAGTTGCTTGGCTGCTGCAATGGCCTCACCGCTAAAATCCAAGGCGCTCACCTTAGCACCTTGTCGAGCTAAACTTAAGCTGTCGAGTCCGAAATGGCATTGAAGATGAAGCACATCTTTGCCGCTAATATCTCCCAAAAGGGCTAATTCTATTGGGTTGAGTGAACTTTGTCCTTGGAGAAAGGCCTTCACATCGTAAAAATCTGAACTGAGATGGGCTTGCACAACGCTGTCCCAGAACTGCTTGTTGTTGGTCTTATTCATTTTCACTATTCACTAATTCAACACTAATGATTTGATCTCCTTCCTGAATGCTTCGAACCACGTCCATTCCTTCACTCACCATTCCAAATGCGCTGTAGTTGCCTTCTAGGTGGGGGCTCGGACTATGGGTGATGAACCACTGAATGCCTTCGGTGTCTTTACCAGCGCTTGCTAGTCCGATCGTGCCTGTGCGGTAAGTTTGGGCACCGGCTTCTGTGCGAAGGGAGTAATTTGGGCCGCCGAAACCGTCGCCACGCGGACAAGCACCTTGAACCACAAAATTGGGAACAACGCGATGAAATGTTCTTCCATCGTAGGTGCCAGCCTCTAGCTCCAGCAAAAAGTTTGCAACACTTCCGGGAGCTCCTTTTGGATTGAGCTTTACTTTGAACGATCCCCTTGAGGTGTTCACTAAAACCGCTTGACGCTTATCAAAATCCTCAAGCACCTGGAAATTAATGGGGTGATTGTAGCTCGGTTTTGGTGTTTCATACTCGTTTCCGTTCAAATAGGCGATGGCCTGCTGAAGGGCGATGTAAGCCTCCATAGCTCGAGGTAATTCAAGCTCTTGCGCAAGTAATTCTAGTTTAGCGACGCCTTTATAAGTGAGCTTGTAATTCATGCTTGGGTCGCTAAGATGATTGGCAATAGTATAAATCTGGGCAATATCTTTTAGCTCCAATACCATGTCGATGATGCTTTCAAAATCGATGGCAGGATCCCAACGATTGCTGGCCTTCATTTCCACCAAGGTTTCAATGGCACTTGTGGAAACAACTTTGTCTTGAGACTCATCCAGAAGGGTGCTTAAAAAAGGGATGGCTTGATCATCGTGAATGAGCGCTCTAAGGTAATTCGCTTTGATGTGCGGAGGAGTTCCGTTCAGAGAGAAGCGCTGACGTACATCATCTAACCAAGGCGCCTTGTTTTGAGAGTTGGCTAGTATTCCTTTGATGATGATGCTTTGCATTTCTTCACCGTAAGTTTTTAATTGTGCACTCATCAGATCAAAAAGCGATCTGTCCCAAGGCTGGTCAACCATCCATTGAGCCACAAGTTTTCGGCTTAAAGGATGATGCTGTTCGCCCAACCAAGGCAAAACATCCGCTGCAGAAAAAAGTCCTTTTGTCCATGCGGCCCTAAACAGGTTCTGCACAAGTCGCTCGTCTTTAGCGTCAACAATCAAACTCAAGGCGGTTTCCTTGGAGAGCATATTGTCGTTTCTAAAAGCTAGGGCTAGGGCAATTTTCACCTCCATGTCTTCCTCTTTTTTATAGGCTTTAATGAGCGCCTCGTCGTACTGGTCAAGCGACAAATTAGGTGTTCTTGAAAGGAAGTGAGCGGCACCAAGTCGATTTTCAACAGGAGCTTCTTTCAGCCATTTCAAGGCCAGTTTAATGGATTCACCTCCCCCAATTCCACGAACTCCAGTCCAATATAAAAACCACGCAGGATCGTTTTGAGCATTTTCCTCTTGGGCTGCTAAGAATACGTTTTGAAAATCGGCAGCATTACATGTTTTCCCAAGGGCATACCAAGCTGCTTTTCTGCAGTCTTTGTCTTTTTCTTTGGGGAGTATCTCAAAGATGATTTCGCTCGCTCTCACATTCCCTGTTGCACCCAAAGCGAGGTAACACTCTCGTCGGATTTTCGGAATTGAATCGAGCAGAGCATTGGCAAGTGGAGCAATAAGGCTACTGTCGTTCAGAGAGATGGCGCCATGCGCAGCTGCCCAGCGAACATCTTGGTCGGGATGTTTTAGAAAGGGTAATAGAGCTTCACTAGATCTATGTTCTACAGCATTGATTGCGGCTTGAACATCTTCTTTTTCGAAGTACTTCAATTCGGCACTTGGTTCACAGGTGCACGAGAAAAGAAAGAGGCTAAGCAGAAAGATCGAGCTGAGTAAGTTGCTTTTGTAGTGCTTCAAGATTGTCTTCTTTTGTTTGCTGAAATAGCTCATTTGCTGCGCTGGTATAAAAGGTGTGTTTGCTCAAAAAGCGAATGTTATTTTCAATCCAAGCCCGAGTGTCGTAGGTCTTATTGAGTGCAAGCTCCCATTCCTTCTTTAAAAGTGCGGCTTGACGCTCGAAGTCCCTTGTGCCAATATAGTGGAGGTCGGCATCTTTGATGATTTGTTCACCAAGGGTTTGGGGTTCGGCTTCTAGTCGGGTTGCAAGAATGAGCCTTTTCATCATCTCCAAATCAAATACCTTGTTGGGGTCGTATTGAGCTAGAAACTCCTTCAGGAAATCGCAAGAAACGAATTCGTGATCCTTTGGGTCGATGGCAAAACCATGGTCGTGAAACCAAGCTGCGAGTTGAATGTGGGCCAATTCATCTTCGTCCAATAGCGATAATTTACCCAGTTTAATGGCGCATTGAACAACAGACGAGGTGTGAAAGAAGCTATGATAGCTCAAGAAGTTCGTCTTACTACTCTCGGATAAGAATTGTTCGGAGTGTTTACGGGCAATATGTAGAATCTTATCGTAGCTAGCGCTTTTCATACCGGATGGCTTCGAGCGAAAGATAAGGACTACTAATGAGAATCTCTTAGCGTGCTACTTTGATTTCAACTGAAAAGAAAGAAAACTCTTCTGAAGCCTTTTCAACTTCATAAATAACTTTGTCTGAAGCTTTTTTGGCGATGGTTAAGAAGCCCAGCCCTGCACCGCCTTTGTAAGAGAAGTTCTGGTTGCAGAGGGTTTCGATATAAAGCTTACGCAATTCACTCTTATCCAATTTGTTGAGCTCGTTGATCTTGTAATCAATAAGGTTCGCGTCTTCAGTTAAAATGAGATTGGAGATGTGTAAGTGGAAATTTTCTTTTGAGGTTTTCAAAATGAAATAAGAGCCAGAACTACCATTTGCATCGCGTGCGCCGTGAATTTGCGAATTCTGCAATGCTTCAATCATAACACTACCCACACGTTTCATAACGCGACGAGCACTTCCGGCCTCAAGAACAAGCTGTTCAACAATACCAACAAGATGATCGATTTTATTTTGAGAAAACTCGCCATAATGAGACAACAACACCCAGGCTTCTGTGCCATCTGATAAGGTGTCGCTCAAGAGCTTATGGTAAGCCTCCCTAAGGGTATGTAATGATTTACCGGAGATTGCGGCCATTGTATTTTCGTTAAGGGTGGTGGTCTTAGGCTTACAAAAGTAGTATTTTTTCGATTAACGCGGGTTTTTATTCGATAAGAGATCTTGTTTTTTCGCTCAGTTGATTTTATTCGCTTATGACATTTTCAAAGATAATAGAGTACTACAGAACTGAACATGAATTCAAGAAAGGTTTTAAACAGCCTTTGTTTAAAAAGCAAAGCGGAGCGTTTGATAGGATATCAAAGCACTCCGCTTTTTGGAAATCAGAAGGTAAATTTGTTTAGGCAAACTTTCTGAAAGAATTCTCTGGTACGATGTATTCCCCCTTAGGGTTTTTGATCATGTTATAAAACTCGTTACAAAAATAGTTGATTGGCTTGCGAAAGGGCCTATTATTCAGGTAATGATCCCATACTTCTAGCGCCATTTTTTTTGCAATATTCCAAGAGTATTGATTGTATCCGTTCGGTCTTGAGAAAGAATCGATGTGCATTTTTGCGTCTGAAAGTGAGTTCATAATACAAGTGTTTTTGTTTGATGATTCAAAGTTCGGGTGGGGGTTCGTAAGGAATTTACGGAGTGCTTTTATGCGGCGTTTTTTTTCGAAATAATTCCTGTTATCTCTTTTCGGGGCTCACCGTTTTTCTTCCACTGGAGGGCTTCAAGAAATTGGATGCCCGAATAAATCAAGTGCTCGCCCATACACGCTCGGATGTTCACATGCTCCCAGCGGTTTTCCTTGCCCATCAAGTTTTCGCCCAACTGAGCAAAAAGCTTCGAGCTTAAACTTTTGTTTGGATGGCAACAAAGCAGGTTATTAAACACTTCCAAAGACAAGCGAAAGGTGCGCTGCTGCAAACGCCCTTCACTGAAAGTGGTGCAGTTCATCAACAACTGCTCTGAATTGGTGAAATAGGAAAGGTGGTCGATGCGCAATTGAGCGATAACCGGACTGAGGTGGACTTGATTTTTCATGGTCTTGTGCTTTTGTTGAATCAAAAGTCAAAACCACCTTCGTAATGAATTTACGGTGTGCTTATTCGTAGTTGGAAAGTGCCGATTTTAGTCGGGAAGTAATGATTTCCCGAAGCGAATTGGGCGAAACCACCTCCAATTGATGTCCGAAACCTAAAATGATGTTGATGAGCTCGTAGGTGATGAGTACGTGAATTTTAAAATCACCGTCTTTCTCCAATTGAACCTGACTGTGGTGAATGGGCTGGGAGATGAGGTAGTGCTTGAGCTGGTCGTGACATCGAAGAATGATGTCTTGCGGCGCGGTGTCGGCTTCAGTAATGCCAATGCTGTGTTTGAAAAATCGATCTGGGTTGAAACCCGGCTTCACCTCAAAGCGCTCATTCAAATGATTGATCTTAACAATGCGCTCTAGGCCAAAGGTTCTATAGTCCTTCTTTTTCGGGTCGAAGGCAATCAGGTACCAGCGTCCGCGATATTCTTTTAATAAATAAGGGTGAAGCAGGTAGCTTGATGAACTCTCGGCGGTGAATTTTTGGTACTCCAATTCAATACACTGACTTTGTTTGATGCTCTCCAACAACGCCCCGAGGTAATCGCTTCCCTTTGCTGGAGGATTGTTTTCAAACTGAACATATTGTTGAACAGCCTTATGATCTCCACCCGGTGCAAAGTTTAATCGGTCGAGAATTTTTTCAATGGCATGACCAAATTGATCAAAAACCGGAATGTCTTTGAACTGATACAAAGTCATGGCAGCAAAATTAATGGCGCTCATGTCTTCATCATTCAAGCTAATGTCTTGAATGGTATAATCTTCATCTTCGTAATAATAGCCCCTTTCCCCTTGGTGATATTTAATGGGAGCGTAATAACCGAGTTCAGATTCGTTGCGCATCGCCCACATGTCTTTTTCAATCGTGCTGATGCTAATGTTTTCACCATCACTGCCATAGAGGGTGTCTTCACAAGCCTGACGCAAGTCTTCTTTACTTGGGTAGGGGCGCGACTTGTTGCTTAAACAGCGGTCAATTATTCGATATCTGAGCAGTGCATATTTGTTTGCCGGCATGATTTGGTAAATTACGGGCTGAAATCCATCCTTGAAAGAGGCCTAAAGATAAGGAGTAGTTGAAGCGATCGAGAGTTATTCTAGGTATTTTATTAATGTTACTTGCTGGATTGGCGATCTACTGGTGGCGAGACACCCCCATCCATTTCACTCGGGAAGAAGGGAAAGTGATTCCTCGCAACGCCTTAGAATTGGCTTTTGAGAACTATCATGAAGAAGTTTTAGAAGCCTCGGAAGATCTAGAATTGCCCTATGAATACCTCATGGCCTTAACCGTTTTGGAGTGCTCGGGAAAAAAACCGGCAGGCAAGCGCTATGAAAAAGGGGTGTATGATCGACTCCAAAAGGTGAAGTCTGGAGAGAAACGAAAATACGAACAAGTGCGTCACCGTCACCTCAAAAATGCAAGCGATGCCGCCATTGAAAACCTCGCTACAAGCTGGGGGCCCTTTCAGTTGATGGGGTATAAGTGCATTGGTATGGACGTGGAGGTGGCAGATATTCGGGGCGACGATGCGGTTTTTTATGGGGCGAAATGGGTGAAGGCAGAGTACGGCCATCTTCTAAAAAAAGAACGTTATAAGGATGCCTTCCATTACCACAATACCGGCAGAACCTTCCCCCGCTCTGGGAATTCACAAACCCACAACCCCATGTACGTCACGCGTGGTTTGGAATACATGAAGTATTTTGAGAAGCGTTTGAAGGAGGAGGAGGCTTCTTAGGTAGAACAAAAAACCCCCTCCAAATTTCTCTGAAGGGGGCAACCAAAACCAACTTACTTATCTCACTTGCATGAAACTTACCCGATGTTGATGCGTCGGGCGGCGCTTGCTTCTTTCTTGGCGAGCTTAGGAAGGTGAATGCTCAAAATTCCATCTTCAAAACTGGCCTTAATGTTTTCCTGATCAATGTCTTCAGGTAAGGTGAAACTGCGTTTGAAGGATTTGCTCGAAAACTCTTTTCTGGTGAAACGCGCTGCATTTTCTTCCTTGCTTTCCTCTTTGTTGGCTGAAATGCTCAATAAGTTATCATTTAACTCAATGCTCACGTCTTCTTTCTTCCAACCTGGAATCTGAAGGTCTAAGAAAAAGGCCTTTTCATCCTCGCTGATGTTCGCAGGTACACTGTTTCTCTTTTGAACCGGCATGTCCATCATGCTTTTCAAAAAGAGATCATCAAAAAAGGGATTTACAAATCCGTTTGTTCTGTTGTTTGTTCTGTATTTAACCAATGACATAGCTGTAATTTTTTTGTTTGATGGGGCTAAGTCAAAGGATGTACCAAGGGCGTTTTAATGCCAAAACAACGTAAAACACCCATTTTTTAATGACAAAATGGCATTTTCCTGAAGAGATGAGTGTCAAAATGACACAGGGATGAATTGAGCGGCGTATTTCAGAAGCACAACGATAAGCAAAGCGGGGAGGAAATTGATGAGTTTGAAGTTTTTAATTTTGAGGAGCTGGAGTCCGAGAGCGAGCAGCATCACCCCGCCCACTCCCATGATGGAGGCAATGGTTTCTTCATCGAGTTTGCCTTGAAGTTGTTCAGCTGCCAGGGTTAATCCGCCCTGGTACAGAAAGAGCGGGATGATCGAAAATAAAACCCCTCGCCCTAAAGCAGCGGCCAAAGCGGTACTTGAAAAGAAGTCCATAATCGCCTTTGTAATGATGATTTCTCGGTTTTGATTGATGCCTTCATCCAAGCAGCCCAAAATGGTCATCGCCCCAACACAAAAGAGCAAGAAAGCCGCAACCAGTCCTTCGGTAAATTGATCGCCACCACCCACACGTTTTTTCAGCGCATCGCCCAGGGCATTAACACGATCGTCTAAGCGCAGCGCTTCACCCAGAATACTTCCAAACAACAAAGCCAAGACCAAGAGAAAAGGAGAAGGGGTGTTCCAAGCCATTTTTAGTCCGATGAAACAAGTAAAAAGGCCAAGAGCTTGGAATACGATAGCTACAAAACGTTCGGGGAGTTTGTTTTTGAGTGATAAGCCAATGCTCGCACCCAAAGCTACCGTTGCTACATTTATCAATGTTCCGATCATGCCGCCAAGATAATTACTTTTTCCCTCGCGAAGAGCACTTGATGCAGCGCGATCTGTGAAACCTGATATCGAATTGTTTGGAGGTCAAGTGCTTTTCTAGCGATGATCTTGAGTAAGGAAGGAGTTCTTTTGACAAATAAATACGGACTATCTTTGCAGCGATGAAATTTGATATTGAACATTCAGATGCGCTAAGTAGCGCCAGAGCGGGAAAGGTGACTACCGACCACGGTGTCATCGAAACGCCCATCTTCATGCCCGTTGGAACGGTGGCCTCTGTTAAAGCAGTAACCCAACAAGATTTGGTGAGCGATGTAAAGGCTCAGATTATCCTTGGAAATACCTATCACCTCTACTTAAGACCTGGCACAGAGATTCTTGAACAAGGTGGAGGTTTGCATCAATTCATGCATTGGGACAAACCCATTCTCACCGATTCAGGCGGCTTTCAGGTGTATAGCTTGAGCGACAGCAGAAAGATTTCTGAAGAAGGAGTTCAGTTCAGGTCTCATATTGACGGTTCGCGCCATTTGTTTTCTCCTGAGAAGTCGATGGACATTCAGCGTTCAATTGGTGCTGATATTGTAATGGCTTTTGATGAGTGCACGCCCTATCCTTGTGAGTATGGTTATGCACGAGAATCGATGGAGATGACCCATCGTTGGCTGAAGCGCTGCATCACCAGAATGGATGAAACGGAGTCGCTATACGGCCACCACCAAAGCTTGTTTCCTATTGTTCAGGGGAGTACCTATAAAGATTTGAGAAAGCAAAGTGCCGAGTTTATAGCAGAGCAGGATTGCGAAGGGAATGCCATTGGGGGCTTGAGTGTTGGAGAACCTCATGAAGAGATGTATGAGATGACCGAAATGGTGACCTCCATTTTACCTAAAGAGAAGCCACGTTATTTGATGGGAGTGGGAACGCCAATGAATATATTGGAATGCATTGCTCTTGGGGTAGATATGTTTGATTGTGTGATGCCCACGCGAAATGCACGAAACGGTATGCTCTTCACCAAGCAAGGCACCATGAACCTGAAGAATAAAAAGTGGGAGAATGATTTCTCGCCTTTAGACGAAACGGGCGAATCTTACGTTGATTCGTTTTACTCCAAAGCCTATGTGAAGCACCTGTTCAAGGCCAATGAGATTTTGGCCTTGCAGATTGCCTCTTTACACAACTTGGCCTTTTACCTTTGGTTGGTGGGGGAAGCTAGAAAGCGCATCATTGATGGCAGCTTTGTGACTTGGAAAAACGAGATGGCTGATGTGCTTACACGACGACTGTAAGTGTGGTATTGGCTAAATTGCCAGATAATTGTTCATGAAAATACTCGATTGGTATATCATCCGTAAGTTTTTAGGCACCTTCTTCTTCATGATTGGCGCCTTCTGCATCATTGCAGTGGTGTTTGATGTGTCTGAAAATATCGAGGATTTCATCAAAAGTGACGCCCCATTTTCAGCCATCATTATTGATTACTACTTGAACTTTTGCTTACACTTCGGGAACTTGCTGAGTTCATTCATTGTTTTCCTAACCATCATTCTCTTCACCAGTAGGTTGGCTCAAAACACCGAGTTTGTAGCCATCTTGAGCGGAGGAGTGAGTTTCTTCAGAATTCTTCGTCCGTATTTTATCGCTTCTACCTTCTTGGTGCTTTTGTCGTTGTTATTGGCCCACGTTATTCTACCCATCGCCAATAAAAACAAGGTGGAATTTGAGTTTACCTACACCAAGCCTACGTATCTCATTGCCGATCAGCACATGTACCGAGAAATTGAACCGGGCATCATTGCTTATTTCAAAAGCATTACCGCTGAAAGAAAGGTAGGTTATAAGTTTGCTTTAGAGCAATGGGATAAGGAAGGACGTCTGCAATCAAAACTCATGGCTTCCAAGGCGCAGTTTATGGAAGAAGATGGTTTTTGGAGGGTAACGGATGGAAAGATCAGAACCATTCATGATGACGGCACAGAGGAACTCCGTGAGTTTGCTGAGTTGGACACGGTGCTCAAGATGAGTATTACCGATTTCGGACAGCGAAAAGAGATCATTGGCACCTTGAACAGGCAAGAGTTGGCCAATTACATTGAAGAAGAACGCAACAGAGGGTCGGGAAATGTGGCCTTCCTTGAAATTGAAAAATACTCCCGCACCTCAAATGCTTTTGCTATATACGTGCTCACCTTGATTGGGGTGTCGATCGCTGCTCGAAAGGTGAGGGGAGGGACAGGTTTGCACTTGTTTTTGGCTGTAATTGTGGGCTTGACCTATGTTTTTGCTCAAAAACTAACCACCGTGGCCGCCACTAACGTTGGGCTACCGGCAATTATAGCCGTGTGGGTGCCCAACATTATTTTCCTGTTCTTGGGCGTGTACATTTACATCCGTGCACCGAAATAAAGAGCTTTATAATCTGCTTTGAAATAGGGTGTAAGGCGAGTTGATTTTCGGGTTATCATCAAAAATCCCAAAAACACTCGATCCAGAGCCACTCATGGCCACATAACGCGCCCCGGCTTTTTCAAGTTGCTCGTGTACTTCTCTCAATACTGCATGCCGCTCATACAATCCGCCTTGAAAGTCGTTCTTGAGGTGCTGTGCCCAAGAGCCCATGTCTTGCTGCAATAGTCCGTTTCCAGCATCATCAAACAGATCTTGTTCCTGTGCATTTGGAATGACACCTTGATAAGCTGCTTTCGTGCTGATGTGCAAGTTCGGGTAAATCACGGCAATGTGCTTGTCTTTTAGGCTAAAGTCAATGGGTGAAATCCGTTCTCCACGTCCTTGCACCAAGCAGGCTTGTTGGTAGATGAAAAAGGGACAATCAGAACCCAGGATAGCGGCTTTCTCAGCCAGTTTGTTTGGAGATAGTCCGAGTTCGTAAGCCTTGTTCAAATACATCAAGACGCTCGAAGCGTCAGACGAACCTCCGCCCAAGCCTGCTCCTATCGGGATGTTTTTGATCAGTCGGATGTCGAAAAAAGGGAGCTTGTGCTCTTGACGAAGCAGCTTTACTGCTTTGATGCAGAGGTTGTCCTCATCACTGCCGTCAATAGGGATGTTGAAGGACTCGAAGCTGTCTTTGCTTCCCCCGTTTTCCACCATTTCAATGGCATCTTCCCAAGGAATGGGGTAGAACACCGATTGAATTTCGTGGAAGCCATCGTCTCGTTTAGCGAGGATGTTCAGTCCTAAATTAATTTTCGCAGGGGCAAAAAAGACCATGATTTAGTCGAGATATCCGTAACGTTTCAACTTCTTCTCGTCGTCTCTCCAGTTCTTGTCCACTTTCACAAAGAGTTCAATAAACACCTTTTTACCCACAAACGATTGGATGTCTTTTCGAGCGTCTGTACCAACGCGTTTCATCATTTTCCCTTGGTGACCGATAAGGATTCCTTTTTGCGAATCGCGGGCAACAACAATCACTGCGCGAATGCGCACCAGCATTTCCGTGTCTTTGTATTCTTCCACAATCACCTCACACGAGTAAGGGATTTCTTGTTTGTAGTGAAGCAAGATTTTCTCACGAATGATTTCCGATACGAAGAAGCGCATGGGTTTATTGGTGAGTTCGTCTTTAGGGAAGTAAGGTGGGTTCTCTGGAAGTTTTTCAATAATCGCTTCGAGAATGCGTTCCGTGTTAGGAATGCAGTGCGGAGATGGGGGCAACTTTTGCTTTAGGAAGCATCTTGCTCCAGTGTTCTAGTCGGGATTCAAACTGTTCTTGTGTTCCGAGGTCGATTTTATTCACCAAGACAAAAACCGGCACGTCCATTTCCCTAATTTTCTCAATCAGGGTTTCGTGGTTCATGTTGTCTTCGAAAATGTCGGTAACAACAATGAGTACATCCGCATCTTGAAGGGCGTTATAGACGAATTTCATCATGCCTTCTTGAAGCTTGTACTTCGGGTCGAGCACGCCTGGGGTATCGGAATAGACGATTTGAAAGTCGTCTCCGTTCACCATGCCCATGATTCGGTGCCGAGTGGTTTGCGCTTTTGAGGTAATGATGCTCAGGTTCTCGCCCACCAAACGGTTCATCAATGTTGATTTTCCGACGTTTGGGCTCCCTACGATATTGACAAATCCTGCCTTGTGTTCCAAAGAGTAAAATATTTCTTGCAAAGAAAGAAAAACTATTTATCTTTGCAGTCCTCATTTGGAAACGACCAGTGATTATTTCTCAACAAGAGAAAAACACGTCAAAGATATATTGCGGGGTGGAGCAGTTGGGAGCTCGTCGGGCTCATAACCCGAAGGTCACAGGTTCGAGTCCTGTTCCCGCTACAAAGCAAAACAAGAAAGCACCCATTAGGGTGCTTTTCTTTTTTAAAGCCTTTGCGTAAAGCTATAATCCAAATTCTTCAACTCTAAATTTTTTATATTTATCTAAAAATTGTTCAATAAATGTT
>JAQWFN010000004.1 GCA_029238785.1 Flavobacteriales bacterium
TTCCAATTCTGAAACCAATAAAAAGCATCAACAACACTCAAGGCAGCCGTTTCTGTTCTTAAACGCCGGTCTCCTAAGCTGATCGACCTCCACCCTCTTTCCTCTGCATTTTGTACTTCTTCAATGGAAAAATCGCCTTCAGGTCCGATTAATATCAAGGTATCTTCCCCAAACTTTAAACCGTCCTTCAATGCTAGTCGCTCTTGATCGTAGCAATGTGCAATTAATCGAACAGAAGCAGATCGCTCCACCACTTCCTCAAAACTGCTCATTTCTTCAAGCACAGGTAGGTGATACCGTAAGCTTTGCTTCATCGCAGAAACCATAATGCGCTCCCAACGGTCTATCCTGCTTTTCTTGCGCTCGCTGTGCTGACTCTCGATTGGAATTATTTTATTGACTCCTAACTCCACTGCCTTCTCTAAAAACCACTCCACACGTTCGGTATTTTTTGTTGGGGCGAAGGCAATGCTTAGACTTGGAGAAGGAGCTACTTGCTCTTCAAAAAGTTCCACTTCTAAAACGGTGCACTTAGGGTTGGCATCACTAATGGTTCCTTTAAAAGCCTGACCGTTTCCATTCGTAGTGAAAATAACATCGCCCTGTTTTTTCCGAAGCACACGTATGGCGTGTTTCGATTCTTCCTCAGACAACTCGTGGCGTCCTGCTTGTATGTTGGGGTGGTAAAATAAATTCATAAAAAAAGCCGGATGTTTCTATCCGGCTTTAAATTTAGTATTTCTTGAACTTATGCACTCACTGATGATGTAGGAGCCGCATTAATTATTTCTTCATTAGCAAAGGCTTCGTATTTCTTGAAGTTAGCATTAAACTTTTGTGCTAATTCATTCGCCTTAGTATCGTAGGCCGATGTGTCTTTCCAGGTATTTCTTGGGTGAAGGAGATCAGAAGGAACATTCGGACACTCATTTGGCATTGATAAACCAAACACCTCATGCTGGGTGTAAGTAACATTATCCAACTCACCATTCAAAGCCGCTGTGATCATTGCTCTGGTGTATGAAAGCTTCATTCTCTTTCCTTCACCATAAGCACCCCCGCTCCATCCGGTATTGATTAACCAAACGTTTACATCGTTTTCATCCATCTTCTCACCAAGCATTTCAGCATACTTTGTAGGGTGAAGCGGTAAAAATGGAGAACCAAAACATGCCGAAAATGCCGTCTGAGGTTCAGTAATTCCCGCTTCTGTTCCAGCAACTTTCGCTGTATATCCAGAAATGAAGTGATACATGGCTTGCCCCTTACTCAACTTTGAAATTGGAGGCAAAACCCCAAATGCATCACATGTAAGAAAGAAGATATTCTTTGGAACACCACCTTTTGATGGCTTCATGATGTTGTCGATATGGTCGATAGGATACGAAACACGAGTATTCTCTGTCTTGCTGCTATCTGCATAGTTCGGAGTGCAACCATCGTCTTCAAAACCAATATTCTCGAGAATAGCCCCGAACTTAATGGCATCCCAAATTTGTGGCTCTTTTTCCTGACTCAAATCAATGCACTTTGCGTAACAACCACCTTCAAAATTGAAAACAGCATCTTTACTCCAACCGTGCTCATCATCGCCAATCAAACGTCGGTCAGGATCACTTGATAAGGTTGTTTTTCCTGTACCAGAAAGACCAAAGAAAACGGCTGTATCGCCATCTTTCCCAACATTCGCCGAACAGTGCATCGATAAAACTCCATGCTCATGAGGAAGCACATAATTCAACACTGAAAAAATACCTTTCTTAATCTCACCAGTATAACCTGTGCCTCCAATGATGATCATTTTTTTGCTAAAGTTGATAATCGCAAAATTAGACTTACGAGTTCCATCAACTTCTGGGTCAGCCATGAAATCCGGAGCGCATACAATATGCCAGTCTGGTTCAAAGCTTTGAATTTCTTCATCGCTCGGACGAAGAAACATGTTGCTAGCAAACATGTTCGACCATGGGAATTCTGTAACAACACGAATGTTCATGTTGTAAGTAGGATCAGCACAAGCCTTAGCATCCCGAACATAAAGATCCTTGTTCGTTAAATAAGCTCGCATGCGTTGATAAAGAGCGTCAAATTTTTCAGGTGTAAACTTGATGTTGACATCACCCCAAAACACAGTGTTCTCCGTGTTTTCATCGCAAACAACAAAGCGATATTTTGGTGATCGCCCCGTAAATTTTCCTGTGTCTACAGCAAGTGCCCCAGTGTTAGACAAGATCCCTTGTCCTTGAATAATGGTTTCTTCCACCAACTCGGCTGGTGTAAGGTTCCAATAAGCGGTTCCGATGTGACCTAAGCCGATAGCATCCAAGGAAGCTGTCTCAGATCGTCTTCCGTATTGATTCATGAGAATAGTTTTCATTTAACTATGATTCTAGTGCAAAATTAAGCCTTTCTAAGCACTAAACACTATTCTCACAACTCAGATGAAGCCAAAATTGTTGGTTAAAATGGCTCCTTTTTTCAGCAAATGAATGCCAATTCAAGAAAATCAAACTAAGTGTTAAATAGACACTTTACTTCTAGCGATGTGAATAAAAATCCAAGCCCAAGCGAAAATTAACAAAGTACCTCCTATTGGAGTTATTGGTCCCACAATAGACTTTATCAGCGGACTTTGAACAAACACAAGAACATAGATGCTTCCACTGAAGGCCAACATTCCCGCAACATGCATGCGGTACACCCACGAACTCAAGCTTGATTCTAAAATAATTCTATCAATCAAAACCATCACTCCTAAAGCCAAGCCCATGTACATCTGATATTTCACTGCGGTTTCAAAACTCAACAAAGAGGTCTCACTCAACACTGCTTTAAGAGCATGAGCGCCCATTGCACCAAAAACTACAGCGCTAAGTACGGCTCCTGTGCTCCATAATAACATCGCTTTTTCTTGTTTCTTCATCTCACAAGCTTTAGTATATTCGTTCAAATTTACACCGAAACTATGAGCATCTCACGAAGAAAACTTTTAACCCTCTGTTTAGCAGCATTCACTTTGTTTGCATGTCAAGAAACAGAAAGCACAAATCATCAAGAAACAAAAACTCCAACGAGCAAGTCCGTTGATAAATCAAAGGGCACTCCGCAACCATCGAAAAATAGTTCAAGTCAATCAAATCAACCTAGCAAAGAAAAACTCATCAAAGACGCAAAATTATCTACCTACAGATTCATCATCTCTAGAGAAGAACTCAGCGGCTTTTCTCAACTTCTGAAAGCTTCAACTTTTGCCAAAACAATCCACAATACAGATTGTACCGTTTTCGCTCCTACCAATAAAGCAATCAAAGGCAAAATTGATTTCGAGCAACTAATAAAAACTGGGAATACTGCAGAAATAGATGCTATTGTTGGGAAATACATCGTTCTTCAAGCACTGAGCTTTAAAGATTTTGCTGAAATCAAAACTGCTGAAAGCATCAACGGTGCTTCATTGAAATTCAACAACGAAGGAGTTATCTCCGTAAACGGGGTTAAGACAGATGGTGAAGTGGTGAGCACAAGCAAAGGCTACGTCTACTATCTAAATGGAACGCTTTAGTAAAACCTTACATTAATCGATCGCTTTCTTGCTTTAAGGCATGCAAAGCTTCTTTAATTAAGGTGTTTGACGTTCGTTCCTCGAGGTCAAAGATGATTCTAGACAAAGCCATAGCGTCTGCCTCTGGTCCGGCTTTCGTTGCAGCCACTTTAATCAAGTCATCTGTTTCCTTTTTGGCGATTTGGATTTTTGTCCAGGTGTTAGGACTAACGTAGAGTTGCAAACTTACGTTGTGTTCAAACTCCTCTCTGGCCAGGGTCAAAAGCTCAAACTGCAAAGTACTTGCTCGCTTATTTCCTGTTCCTGCGCGAAGAACAATAGACGAGGGCTTAATACGCTCCAGCATGATGGTTAAGCGTTCCAATGCCTTTAGCCGAAGAGGTAAACTCTCTTTCTTTAACATGATGCTCTGAAAGTGCTGCATCTCTTGTCGATGATCCTTACGCATTCGGTCGAAAAATATCCAAGCCGTTGCGAAAACAAGAAAGGCAGGAATCACGGGCATCAGAAAGTCAAGAATAATCTCCATTTGTTGTAATTTGGGGTGAATATACATTCATTCCGTAGATCATTAAAAAAGCCCATGCTTAAAAATTGTTTAAACACCTGCCTTTTGGCCTTTGTATTGCTCGCTACAGTTTCATTCACAAAAGCTCAGAACCTACTGATTCGCTCTTTTGATGTTCCTGTCTCTATTGAAGACATTCAAATAAACAACGCTTGGGTAGGTGGTTTAAACTCGCCACAATTCTCCACTTTCAACGCTAATGACGACGGCTGGGAAGATCTTTTTGTGTTCGATAGAGATGGAAATAACCTCATGGTTTTTCTCAATACAGCAAATGCAGAAGGTGAAATGGAATACACCTACTCAAAAGAATATTCCGAAGCTTTCCCTCCCCTAAAAAATTGGGTGCTACTAAGAGATTATAACTGTGACGGACGAAAAGACATCTTCACGAATTTCCAAAATAGCATCAGTGTTTACACCAATACCTCAACAGGATCAGACCTCTCCTTCGAACTAGCTGTACAACAAATCCAGTGTCAAGTCGACTTCGGTGGTGGTTTTAGCACCTTCCCTGTGGTATGCCTCTCCATCGATATGCCCTCCATTATGGATTTTGATGGCGATGGCGATATGGACATCATTACCTGGACCGAAACTGCCTCAACCATCTACTTCTTCGAAGGTCAGGGAGTAGATAACGGCGATTGTAATTCGCTCGATTATGAAATGATTAACCGCTGCTATGGAATGGTGGCTGAAGGAAGTGAAGACAATACGCTCTTCATTGGTGATGCCTATGCTGAAGACACCAGTCCTTTTGATGGAAACCCCGATAAATGCGGTTTTAACGTGGCCAATCCTAGAGTGCTTGAAGCCATGCAAAGAGATGGATTGCACGTTGGTGGCTCGCTTCTGAACATTGATTTTGATCAAGACGGATTAAAGGATTTGGTTGTGGGCGACATCAGTTTTAACGGACTCCTAGCCCTTCCTATGCTGAATGCTGTGGACATGCAAGACAGCGCAACAGCCGTTCTAAGCGACTTCCCTGCAAACCTCGGCAGCGATACTCCTGTAGACCTTCAAAAATTTCCTGCAGGCTACTATGAAGATGTGAATAACGATGGAGTTAAAGACCTGATCGTTGCTCCCAATGCGTCCATCGAGGTGAATGACGATGAAGGTGTATGGCTTTATTTGAATGAAGGCGAAACGGATTTGCCCATTCTAAGCTTTCAAGGTACTAAGTGGCTGCAAGAAGAAATGATTGATCTTGGACGAGGTGCTCACCCGGTTTTAGTGGACATTGATGGAGACGGACTAAAAGATCTTCTGGTGAGCAATGATGAATATTTCCAAGGACTTGGTCTTAAACCTTCACTTTTGGCTTATTTCAGAAATGTAGGCGATGCTTCAAATCCCGCCTATGCGCTTATCGATCACAACTTCGAAACCATCGACCTCTATCAACTTGAAAATGTACACCCCGCTTTTGGCGACCTAGATGGAGATGGAGATGAAGACATGATGCTGGGCGAAGAACAAGGCTTTATACACTATTTCGAAAACATTGCAGGGCCAGGTAATTTCATGGACCTTCAACTCGTAGAACCTGCGATTCAAGACGCTAATGGCACTACCATAGACATTGGTCAATATGCCACTCCGCAGCTTATTGATGTCAATCAAGACGGTAAACTCGACATGCTTGTTGGTGAGAAAAATGGCATTCTTAACCTCTTCATCAATACCGGTAGCGAAACGGAATTTGCTTTCACCCTATTTGAAAATGAATTCAATAATGCTTGGGGTAACGTACTTGCAAATAACCTCCTTGGCATTAACGGCTATAGCATTCCTTTTCTCTTTTTAAATGATGAAGGGGAATTTGAATTACTCATGGCCAATGAGCTTGGCGAAAGTCAATATTATACCAACATCAGCGGAAACCTCGACGGAGAATTTACACTAGTTGAAGATGTCTTTTTCGGCATTCAACACAACAAGCGTGCTGCCGTTGTTTACGAAGACATCAATAACGACGGATACCGAGATCTTATCCAAGGGAACAACGCAGGTGGCCTGTACTTATATATGGGCGATTTTGATGATAGCGTGAATGAAGTTTTTGTGGATGAGAAAAGTGTAACAATTTTCCCTAACCCTAATCAAGGGAACTTTAATATCACTTTTGAAAAACCACTTAAAGGGCTGATTAGCGTCTATGATGCTCAAGGAAGAAAGTGCTTAGAAAAATCAGTACTTTCACAAAGACAAATTGAAATCAACGAACAGTTGAAGCCCGGCATCTACTTTGTCACCTTCAGCTCATCAAGCTTGATTCAGCATATTGGGAAAGTACTCATTCAACCTTAAGCGCCATACTTCAAGTTGTGATCTTCTAATTCATAGGGTATTTTTTTGCTTCGCGAAGCAAATACAGAAGCAAATACATTCGCTACAAAGGCATAAAAAAAGCCCTAAACCGATTGGCTTAGGGCTTTTCTAATATTGGCGTTTAGAAGCTTAAGCCTCCATTACATTCATGTTGTCCAAAACGTCCATCACGTCGCGAACAGCTGTTGCAGATTCTGCCAACAATGCCTTTTCAGCATCGTTCAACTGTAGCTCGATGATTTCTTCAATACCACCTTTTCCTAATTTAACAGGAACTCCAAGGTAGATATCTTTCAACCCGTATTGGCCAGTTAACCAAGTACAAACTGGGAAGATGCGTTTTTGATCTTTAACAATGGCTTCAACCATTTGCGCTGCAGCTGCACCAGGTGCATACCAAGCTGAAGTACCCAAAAGGTTAACGATTTCACCACCACCTTTTTTCGTACGCTCAACAATAGCATTCAATTTCTCTTCAGAAATCATTTCAGTTACAGGAATACCTCCAACAGTTGTATAACGTGGAAGTGGAACCATTGTATCTCCGTGTCCACCCATCAATACCGCTTGGATATCTTTAGGAGAAACATTCAATTCTTCAGCAAGGAAAGAACGATAACGAGCAGTATCAAGAACACCAGCCATTCCAAAAACTTTGCTAGAATCAACCTTCGCAGTCAAAAAAGCGCAGTAAGTCATCACGTCCAATGGATTTGAAACAACGATGATTTTAGCATTCGGTGAGTACTTAATAACGTTCTCTGTAACGCTTTTTACGATGTTCGCATTGGTAGCGATCAAGTCGTCACGGCTCATACCAGGCTTACGAGGAAGTCCTGAAGTAATCACTACAACTTCTGAATCTGCAGTTTTGGAATAATCATTGGTAGAACCCACAGTGCGGGTGTCATACAAATTGATGGGAGAGGTTTCCCAGATATCGAGTGCTTTACCTTCGGCATAGCCCTCTTTGATATCCAACAAAACAACTTCATTTACTACTTCGCGGGTGGCTAAAACATTAGCACATGTTGCTCCAACATTACCGGCTCCTACGACGGTTACTTTCATGGAATATGGATTTTATAGAATAGATTTCAATCAAATCAACTAAAGGTCGTTCCCCTAGCTCGGCCCAAAATTACAAAACAATTTTTGTTTAGAACTCAACGTTTGACCCTAAACCATTGAAATGAAAATGGTTAATTTTAAAGCCGTATGAATAGTATTAAAACAGCACTTCTGCTTACTTTGTTTCTTTTGAGTCTAAGGATATTCGCTCAACCTCCCGTTCTTCCCGAAGGTACAGCGGGTACAGACTATAACCTTCTTGATCAAAACGGCGAAAAACACGGTCCTTGGGCAAGAACATACAGCGACGGTATCATCTATTATACTGGTCAGTTCGAACACGGAACTCCCACCGGTCTGTTCAATTTCTACTACGATACGGGAGAATTGATGTCGATCGTAGATCATATCGAAGGTGCAGCATACACTTTTGTAAAAAGCTACGAGAAAAATGGCGCCATCATGAGCGAAGGACACTACAGAGCTCAAGAGGTAGATGGTGAAACAGAACGTCTCAAAGATGGTGCATGGAAATTCTACGCGAATGGCAATGTGATATCAGAAGAAGAATTTCAATTGGGCGTTCAACATGGAACTGCCATCTCTTACTACGCTGATGGAAAAGTAGCCGAATCTGCTCGTTACGTTCAGGGACGAAAAGACGGACCTTGGAAGCAATACTTCGACAACGGAAAACCCAAAGTAGAAGGAACCTATTCCAATGGCGATTTTGAAGGCGACATCGTATATTATCATCCAAATGGTGTAAAACTCATTCAAGGAAATTACGTCAGAGGAATGAAAGATGGCACTTGGATTAAATTTACTTCTGCGGGAGAGATTGAATTAGTAACTTCATACAAATTAGGTAACAAAACTGCAGAGCGTAGAGAGAATGGTGAGTTTATGGACTACTACGACTCGGGCATTCCAATGGCCAACCACAACTATGCTGACGGCAAAAAAGATGGTCCGTTCACAGAGTGGTACGACCAAGGAGAGTGGATCAAAGTACCTTTAGACACACCACAGCCTGGAGGTGGAATTCAGTTCAAGCAAAAACTTGAAGGAACACAGATTTCTAGAGAAGGTGATTACATGGACGGAAAACTCGAAGGAGAAATTACTTATTACAACGAAGAAGGACGTATTATTAAAGTTGAAGTTTACGAGGCGGGAGAATTAATATCAAGCACGGAAAAATGAAAAAACACTACCTACTCTACTTTTTTAGTTTAAGCCTGGCACTCATCTCTTGCAAGCAAGATCCCAATTTTGAAGAAATCGATTTGGGTTATAGCTACTTTCCAAATGAATCAGGCAAATACATTGATTACACGGTAGACAGCATAAACTATGGAATTACGGTAGACACGGTGCGTTTCTTTTTGAGAGAATTGGTGGCTGAAGATTTTGTTGATGCTGAAGGTCAACCAGCAACTCGAGTGGAACGTTACAAAAAATTTGAACCCTCCGATGACTGGGTACTCACTGACGTTTGGAGTCAGCGTAGAACTACAACAGCCGCTGAGCGCGATGAAGAAAATATCCGTTTTGTGAGAATGGTATTTCCTGTAGAAGACGGAAAAACGTGGGATGGGAACTCCTACAACACCAATCCTGCATGGAACTATAGATACAGCGGTAAAGACCAACGCTACGAACTTGACGACCTTGCTTGGAACGAAACCGTGCGTGTGAACCAACGCAATAACATCAATTTGGTTGATCAAGAATTTGCCTTTGAAGTATACGCTAGAAACATTGGCCTAGTGCACAAAGTATTTAGCGATTTGAACTTTCAAAACGGCATGATTACAGGAGTTGATGTAGAATGGAAATACATCGGTAGCGGCTGGGCCGAATGATCTCTAGCAATTAGTATCCATATTTCCCGCCCCACTTTTCTTTCAAAAACTGGCGTAAATTCTTTTCCCTCGCATTATCGCCGGGTTCGTAAAACTTAGTGCCCTTCAATTCTTCTGGTAAATACTCCTGTGCCGCAAAATTCCCAGCATTTGCATGACTATAATTGTATTCTTTCCCGTAGCCCAAATCTTTCATCAACTTCGTTGGGGCATTCCTGAGATGCAGAGGAACAGATAAATTACCGGTTTCCTTAACAACAGACTGAGCCATTCCTATTGCGGCATAACTGGCATTCGACTTGGCTGAACTGGCGAGATAAACGGTAGCTTGTGCCAAGACAATCCTGCCTTCTGGCCAACCAATGCGCTCTACAGCAGTAAAGGCATTGTTCGCCATCACGAGTGCCGTTGGGTTGGCATTACCAATATCCTCACTAGCACTAATCAGTAATCTTCGAGCAATAAACTTAGGGTCTTCTCCCCCTTCAATCATTCTCGCCAAATAATACAAAGCAGCATTGGGATCACTCCCTCGAATGCTTTTGATGTAGGCTGAAATAATATCATAATGCAACTCTCCGCCTTTATCATAAGCCGTTAAATTCGACTGAACGGCCTCATTCACCATGTCATTGGTGATTTGCACGTGTTCTGCTTCAGCACTTTCAACCACCAACTCAAAAACGTTCAATAACTTCCTACCATCGCCCCCACTTAAACGAAAAAGCGCCTCCTCCTCGAGCACTTCAATTTTCTTCAACTTAAAATACTCATCACGCTCCATCACTTGCGCAATCAAGCGGCGCATGTGTTCTTTGGTGAAGGCATTGAGCACATAAACCTGACTTCTAGAAAGCAATGCAGGAATCACCTCAAAAGACGGATTCTCAGTAGTAGCACCAATCAAAGTAATGACACCCTTTTCAACAGCGCCCAACAAACTGTCTTGCTGACTCTTCGAAAAACGGTGGATCTCATCAATAAACAAAACAGCATTTCCACCAAACATTCCGGCTTTACCCACCCTTGAGATAACTTCACGCACATCCTTCACCCCGCTATTTATGGCAGATAAGGTATGAAAGGGTCGGTTTAAAGTATTTGAAATGATGGTGGCCAAGGTGGTTTTTCCTACGCCAGGCGGTCCCCATAAAATCATCGACGGAATGTTCCCTCGCTCAATAACTTTACGCAAAATAGCTTCCTTACCAGTGAGGTGTTCTTGACCAACATAATCGTCAAAGGTCTTGGGCCGCATTCGCTCAGCGAGAGGTTGTTTGCTGTTCATAGTACGAAGATACACTTTGATGAGATGAGAAAACAAACTCCTACCTTCGTGGGTTAAAATTGAAGACTAAACCCAAGATCACCATGAAAAAATTTCTCAAAATATTCGGACTACTCTTTCTCAACTTAGTTGTAGCCTTGGTGATTTTTGGCATTGCGATGAACGAAGAGAAACCGAAAACGCTCTCAGGGCAAGAAGCTGAACTCCTGGCTGAGAACATGCTCCAAGCTTTAGACATCGATGCTTGGAACGCTACAAATTACATCTCTTGGCAATTTCCTGGCGGACACCATTATGTTTGGGATAAGGCTTCAAATCAAGTTGAAGTAAAATGGGAAAACAAAACGGTGATCATTCCAAGCCAAAACCACATGAGTGGAAAAGCATGGGTTGACGGAGAACCTTCTGACGATAAAGACCTGCTCGAAACTGCGTGGACTTACTTCTGTAATGATAGTTTTTGGCTCATCGCTCATTATAAGGTAATGGACCCAGGTACCGACCGTTCTGCGCACCTTTTTGAAGATGGTTCACTTGGTTTGATGGTGACTTACAAATCTGGAGGAACAACTCCTGGAGATAGCTACTTGTGGAAGCTTGATGATAATTACCGACCAACGAGCTATAAAATGTGGGTACAAATATTACCCATAGGCGGATTGGAAGCCACTTGGGATGGTTGGGTAACCTTAAATTCAGGAGCTCAGGTAAGCACGATTCACGATATGGGCATCATCACTACCAATTTGAGTCCAGTTCAAGGAGCTACTACCCTAAGCGAGATTGGTTTGAGTGAAGATTACTTCAGCTCAAGAATGTAACTCAACTCCTGCTGGTCTTTTGTGCTTCCAGCGTTTGTGTGTCCACAAGTAATGCTGAGGTTCTTTCTTGATGTCTTCTTCTAAACGCTTGTTGATGCTTTGGATGATCATTCCTTGAGCAAAGGAATTTGGGTCTTCAGTAATCAGCTCATATGCGATTTGATAGTATCCCCTTTTAATTTTCCTGCATGATCCAAAAATCACCACCATGTTGAAGTCTTTGGCGTGTTTCTCAGCACCAAAATACATAGCTGTTTCTTGATTTAACCAATTCATCCAATAAGCCTTTTTGGGATTGGCCGGACTTTGGTCGATACCGTAAACCACCGCCTTTGGTTCCTTCGCATGAACGCGCATCCATTCCGACGACTCCTTGGTAGGGATGAGTTTCAATCCATATTTACCACGAGAGCTGCGCATTTTTTCGTCGAAGTACCTGTTGCTCAAACGTTTGTAAATCGCCATGAGTGGCACTGGAATATGTAAGGCCGCAGCAACGGCATAAAGTTCCCAGTTGTTATGGTGGCCCCCAACTATAGCGATGTTTCGGTCTTTATACTTGTCGAAAATTTCTGCGTTAATTGCCAGCATTCTTTTGTTCGCAGCTACTTTTGAGATGCTGAAATTTTTCAAACTCTCCACGATGATGTCACAAAAGTGCTTTTGAAAATCCTTCGAAATTTGTTTTTGTTCCGAAGCCGTTTTGTCTGGAAATGAACGGGCGATGTTTCCCTCAATTACCTTAAGCCGATACCCGATCACCCCAAAAAGAACAACTCGAATAAAATCAGATAAAAGGTATAACAATGGATAAGGCAGCAAACTAATTGGATACAGCACCAGTGAATAAAGCAATCGAGATCCCATAGTTGATTAATTCAGTTCGAGTAAAAGTCCGTCATAAGCAATTTCAATACCCGCAGGTAAGTCGTTACTCACCACTTGGTGTTTGCCCATGAGGTGGCTTATGTGTGTTAATAATCCTCGTTCTGGGTTCATGGCTTTGAGAAATTCTATGGCTTGCGCCAAATTGAAGTGAGAGATGTGTTCCTCTTTTCGAAGAGCATTCACGACAATCGTTTTCGAACCGCGAATTTTTTCAATTTCTTCTGGGGCGATGGTTTTCGCATCGGTGATGTAGGTAAAGTCATGCACACGATAAGCATTAACGGGCATTTTGTAGTGCATTACCTCAATCGGTACCACTTCAAAACTACCCACCATAAATGGATCACTTCCGATGGTATTCAGATTCACCTCAGGAATTCCTGGGTACTTGTAATCGGCAAAAACATAGTGGAACTCCCTTTGCAGCGCCACCTGAACTTGAGGACTAGCATAGACTTCCATGTCTTTCCGCTGCTTGAAATTGAATGCCCTGATGTCGTCCATCCCAGCAATGTGATCTTTATGCTCATGGGTGTAAACGATGGCGTCGAGTTGCTGAATGTGATTATTGAGCATTTGTGCTCTAAAATCCGGACCAGTATCTATAACGAAGTGGGTGTCTTCGTTGTTGATGAAAATAGACGAACGCAATCGAACATCTCTTTGGTCAGCTGAAGTGCAAACCTCACAATCACAAGCAATTACAGGGACTCCTTGTGAGGTACCTGTGCCTAAGAACCGAACATTCATCATGGAGCGCAAGTTACAAAACCCATCGCGAAGCAAAACAAAAAGAAATTAATTGCAAAAAAACACCATTAATGTCTGCGAAACGGGCATAAAAGGTTGTTGAACTCCATCAGAGGGTTTAACTTTGTAGAAGACCCCGAAAATTCGGCACATTGGAATTAAACAGAGTAGTACTTAGCGCAACCCAGAAAGCCCTGCGGGTTAACTTGAATCAAGACCTTTATGGGACCTTTGCTGAAATTGGTGCTGGCCAGGAAGTGGTGAGGCACTTTTTCCGCGCAGGTGGTGCTAGTGGTACCATTGCAAAATCGCTTTCTGCTTACGACAAAGATTTTTCAGATGCGATATATGGTCAAGAATCGAAGGGACGTTATGTATGCAAATCTCGTTTGGACAACATGCTTCAATACGAGTACCAGTTAATAGAAGAGCGTTTAAAACGAGAAGTACATCCAACAAAAAAGTTCTTCGCCTTTGCCAATACTATAGCCACCATCAACTTCCATAAAACCATTCAAGGTCACGGCTGGTTTGGTGTAAAGTTTCAATCTGAACCGGAAAAAGAGGCGAACACCGTCATCATCCACGTTCGTTTTCATGAAAATGATGCGCTATTGCAACAAGCCTCTGTAGGGGTTCTTGGGGTGAACTTGATCTACGCTTGTTTCTTCTTCTACAAAACACCAACCGATTTCCTTCTTTCTCTCTACGACAACCTCACTAGAGACCAATTGGAAATCGACATGATCCAGATGAATGGTCCGGATTTCGAAGAAGTTGACAACCGTTTGATGTCATTACAATTGGTGAAAAACGGCATGACTGACGCCGTAATTTTCTCGCCAGACGGACGAAACCTTCAAGCTGCGGATGTACTTTATAAAAAGAACATTCTAGCCATTAGAGGAAGTTTTAGACCAGTAACCAAGGTGAACATCGACATGATCATGAAAGGCTTCCAAATGTTTGAAGCTGAACGTAAGGTCGACCCAGAAAACATTCAGGTACTGTTTGAAATCACCTTGAACAACCTCAAGTCTGACGGAGATATTGATGAAAAAGATTTCTTAGATCGAGCTGATATCCTTTGCTCTTTGGGGCAAACCGTATTGATTTCGAACTATCAAAAATACTATAAGCTTGTTGAATACTTCTCTCGTTATACCAAGCGACGCATGGGGATTATCATGGGGGTAAACAACCTGCTGGATGTCTTCAACGAGAAGTACTACCGAGATCTTAATGGAGGTATCCTTGAGGCCTTTGGTATCCTCTTCTCTCGAGATTTGAAGATTTATCTCTATCCTTGGAAAGAAGAAGGAGAAATGCTTACGAGCATTAACGCCCCTATTCACCCAAGATTGAAGCCCCTATTCAATTACCTCACGTTCAACAAGCGTATTGTAGATATTGAGAACTGTAACGAGGAAATCTTGAGCATTCTATCAAGAGAGTGTCTTAGAATGATTAAAGACGGCGAAGAAGGCTGGGAAGATATGGTGCCTACCTATGTCGATACCATCATCAAAGACAATCAACTCTTCGGGTATAAAGAAGACAATAAAGAGCAAGCGATAAAGTAAGTACTTCGCGCATGTATTTAGAAACGTCCACATTCAATGTTGGGCGTTTTTTTGTGCCGAATAACTGCGGTACTTAGAAGCTGTTCGATAATTCCGTGCGCGACAACTGCCAACTTAAGAGGGTATAAAAAAGCCCCAAGCGAGATGCTTGAGGCTTTTAATGTGTATACTTTAAAAGAATTACGCTTCTTCAGCTGCTTCTTTTTGTGCTTTTCCTGTGAGCTTATCGTATTCAGCTTGTGAGCCAACGACTACGTTTTGGAACCTTCTCATACCAGAACCGGCAGGGATAAGGTGACCAACGATTACGTTTTCTTTCAAGCCTAACAAGTGATCTTCTTTACCACTTACAGCAGCTTCATTCAATACTTTAGTTGTTTCCTGGAAGGAAGCAGCAGAGATGAATGATTTTGTCTGCAATGATGCTCTTGTGATCCCTTGAAGCAATGGACGAGATGTTGCTGGAATTGCTTCACGAGCTTCAACCAAGGCCATGTCTTTACGACGAAGCATAGAGTTTTCATCTCTCAGCTTACGGGCCGAGATAATCATCCCCTCTTTCAAGTTTTCTGAGTCTCCTTGAGCAGTGATTACCACTTTGCCGAAGGTGTTATCGTTTTCTTCCATGAAATCGATTTTCTCAACGCTTTGCTTCTCAAGGAAACGTGTATCGCCTGGATCTTCGATAATCACTTTCTTCATCATCTGACGAACGATTACTTCAAAGTGCTTATCGTTGATTTTTACCCCTTGCAAACGGTATACCTCTTGGATTTCGTTTACCAAGTATTCTTGAACCGCAGTTGGTCCTTGAATAGCTAAGATATCAGCTGGAGTTACAGCACCATCAGAAAGCGACATACCGGCTTTCACAAAGTCATTTTCCTGCACAAGGATGTGCTTAGACAATGGAATAAGGTATTTCTTCGTTTCTCCGGTTTTAGACTAAACAACGATCTCTCTGTTACCACGTTTGATTTTTCCGTAACTCACGATACCATCGATTTCAGACACTACCGCAGGATTCGACGGGTTACGTGCTTCGAAAAGCTCAGTAACTCGAGGAAGACCCCCTGTGATATCCCCAGACTTACCAGCAATACGTGGAATCTTAGCGATAATCGCACCTGATCCAAGTTTGTCGCCTTGCTTCACCGAAATGTGTGAACCTACAGGAACAGAATAAGTACGGATAATTTCGCCTTTACCATCTACGATATTGATAGCAGGGTTTTTCTTCTTGTCTTTGGTCTCAGTAATAACCATCTCACGGAATCCAGTTTGCTCATCGAGCTCTTCACGGTAGGTAATACCTTCCTCTACGTGCTCGAACTGAACAACACCTTCAAGTTCGTTAATGATAACTGAGTTATAAGGATCCCAAGAACAGATGACATCACCCTTCTTGATCTTCTTGCCGTTCTTCACCATCAACAATGAACCATAAGGTAAAATGTTGGTGTTAAGGACAATTCCCGATTTCGGTTCAACCACTTTCATTTCAGCAGAACGTGAAACAACAATAGCTTGGAGTGTTCCGTCTTCAAGAACACGGTCTACAACTCTCAAATCTTCGATTTCAAGAATACCATCTTGCTTGGCAACCATGTTGTTTTCGTCAGCGATGTTCGCAGCAGTACCCCCTACGTGGAAGGTACGGAGTGTCAACTGTGTACCCGGCTCACCGATAGACTGTGCGGCAATTACACCAACAGCTTCACCAGCTTGAACCATACGTCCGCTCGGTAAAGAACGTCCATAACACTTCGCACAAACCCCTTGCTTCGACTCACAAGTCAATACAGATCTGATTTCCACTTCTTCGATTCCTAGGGCCTCGATTTCAGTAGCTTGATCTTCTCTGATTTCCTCTCCTGACTCAACAATGACTTCACCCGTTTCGGGGTTGATAACATCGTGAACACTAACACGACCGAGGATACGATCATATAAGCTTTCAACAACTTCATCGCTCTTTTTCAAAGCTGAAGCCACAATACCTCTTAGTGTACCACAGTCTACTTCTTGAATAATAACGTCTTGAGCAACATCAACGAGACGACGAGTAAGGTAACCCGCATCCGCTGTTTTCAAGGCCGTATCTGCAAGACCCTTACGGGCACCGTGAGTAGAGATAAAGTACTCAAGAATCGAAAGTCCTTCCTTAAAGTTCGAAAGGATTGGGTTTTCGATAATGTCTTGACCACCTGTAGCCGATGACTTTTGTGGTTTTGCCATCAATCCACGCATACCAGAGAGCTGACGAATTTGTTCTTTCGATCCACGTGCACCTGAGTGGTACATCATGTAAATCGAGTTAAATCCTTGACGATCTGTTTCTAGACGGTCCATCAAGATATTCGTCAAACGAGAATTGGTGTGCGTCCAGATATCGATAATCTGATTGTAACGCTCGTTGTTGGTAATGAGACCCATGTTGTAGTTCCCCATTACTTCAGCCACTTTGTTCACAGCTTCACCAACCAATTTCTCTTTTTCTGGCGGGATGATAACGTCATTCAAATTGAATGAAAGACCACCTTTAAATGCCATTGTGTATCCAAGTGTTTTGATATCATCCAAGAACTGAACAGTTCTAGGAACACCAACAACCTTAAGAATATCACCAATAATATCACGAAGCGCTTTTTTGGTCAACAATTTATCGATGTAACCAGCTTCTTTAGGTACAAGCTCATTAAAGAGTACTCGCCCTGTAGTGGTTTCAATGATTGAACTGTTACCAGCAACATCTTCCCATCTCACTTTAAGGTGAGCGTGAAGTGCTAGACGTCCTTCGTTGTATGCAATTTTAACCTCTTCTGGAGAGTAGTAAGTTTTACCTTCTCCAAGAACTGGTTCTTCTTTTGTACCTACTTTACCCTTAGTAATGTAATAGAGTCCGAGTACCATATCCTGAGAAGGTACGGTAATAGGTGCTCCGTTAGCTGGGTTAAGGATGTTGTGTGAGGCAAGCATCAACAACTGTGCTTCCAAAATTGCGGCACTACCTAGTGGTAAGTGAACCGCCATTTGATCCCCATCGAAATCGGCGTTGAAAGCCGTACAAACCAATGGGTGAAGTTGAATCGCTTTTCCTTCAATCAACTTAGGTTGGAACGCTTGGATACCAAGACGGTGAAGTGTTGGTGCACGGTTGAGGAGAACAGGGTGTCCTTTCAACACATTTTCCAAAATATCCCAAACTACTGGTTCTTTGCGGTCAACAATTTTCTTTGCCGATTTTACAGTCTTCACAATACCACGCTCAATCATCTTGCGGATGATAAACGGTTTGTATAGCTCAGCTGCCATATTTTTAGGCAAACCACATTCGTGTAATTTCAAATCCGGACCAACAACAATCACAGAACGTGCAGAATAATCAACACGCTTTCCGAGAAGGTTTTGACGGAAACGACCTTGCTTCCCTTTCAAAGAATCAGAAAGTGATTTCAACGGTCGGTTAGACTCCGTTTTAACAGCGCTCGATTTTCTCGAGTTATCAAACAATGAATCTACTGCCTCTTGAAGCATACGTTTTTCGTTACGTAAGATGACTTCAGGAGCTTTGATTTCGATCAAACGCTTCAAACGGTTGTTACGAATGATAACACGACGGTAAAGGTCGTTCAAATCAGAAGTAGCGAAACGTCCACCATCCAATGGCACCAATGGGCGAAGTTCTGGTGGAATAACCGGAACAACTTTGATGATCATCCATTCTGGATTGTTCGAAATTCTTTCGTTAGCATCACGCAAAGCTTCAACCACTTGCAAACGCTTCAAAGCTTCGTTTTTACGTTGCTGAGAAGTTTCTGTGTTTGCTTGGTGACGAAGGCTGTAAGACAAACCGGCTAGGTCGAGGTTTTGCAACAAATCGTGCAAAGCATCGGCTCCCATTTTCGCAGAGAATTTATTTGGGTCTTTATCGTCCAAATATTGGTTCTCTTTTGGAAGGGTATCGAGGATGTCCAAGTATTCTTCTTCAGTCAAGAAGTCCATCACCTCCAAAGCTTCACCTTCTTTATTTACTGCTCCACCTGGCTGAATAACCACGTAACGCTCGTAATAGATGATTTGATCTAGTTTCTTAGTTGGCAAACCAAGTAAGTAACCGATTTTGTTTGGCAATGATTTAAAGTACCAGATGTGCGCAACAGGCACAACCAATTGGATGTGACCCATACGCTCACGACGTACTTTCTTTTCTGTTACTTCAACACCACAACGGTCGCAAACGATTCCTTTGTATCGGATACGCTTGTACTTACCGCAATGACATTCGTAATCTTTCACCGGTCCGAAGATTCTCTCGCAGAACAAACCGTCGCGTTCGGGCTTGTATGTTCTGTAGTTAATCGTCTCTGGTTTCAAGACCTCTCCGTGTGAGCTTTCCAGAATTGATTCTGGAGAAGCCAAGGAGATCGTGATTTTATTAAAATCACTTCTATATTTCTGATTGCGTTTCTGAGCCATATTTCGCAATATTTTTTTTTATTAACTGTAGAACTACTTAATCAAGAGAGATGCTCAATCCGAGTCCTTTCAACTCATGCATCAATACATTAAAGGATTCAGGAATACCTGGAGTAGGCATGTTTTCACCTTTAACGATTGCCTCGTAAGCTTTCGCTCTACCAATAACGTCATCCGACTTAACGGTAAGGATTTCTTGAAGGATGTTTGCTGTACCAAATGCTTCGAGTGCCCAAACCTCCATCTCTCCAAAACGCTGACCACCAAACTGGGCCTTACCACCAAGTGGTTGTTGCGTAATGAGTGAGTATGGTCCGATTGAACGAGCGTGCATTTTGTCATCAACCATGTGGCTCAACTTCAGCATGTAAATCACACCAACAGTTGCTGGTTGATCGAAACGCTCACCTGTTCCACCATCATACAAGTAAGTTACACCATATTCCGGAACATTGGCCTCGGTGGTGTATTGATTAATCTGGTCGATGCTTGCACCATCAAAAATTGGTGTTGCAAATTTCTTCCCAAGATTTACCCCTGCCCATCCGAGTACAGTTTCATAGATCTGACCGAGGTTCATACGTGAAGGTACCCCAAGTGGGTTCAACACGATGTCTACAGTAGTTCCATCTTCCAAATACGGCATGTCTTCGTCGCGAACAATTTTCGCTACGATACCTTTATTTCCGTGACGACCCGCCATCTTATCTCCCACTTTCAACTTACGTTTCTGAGCGATATAGACTTTAGCCAACTTGATAATTCCTGCAGGAAGTTCATCACCAACAGTGATTTGGAACTTCTTACGCTTATAAATACCAAGAATGTCGTTGTACTTCAAGTTGTAATTATGAACTACACGCTTCACCAATAAGTTCTGATCTTCGTCTCTTGTCCAGTTTTCAGAATTAATGATGCTGTAATCCAAAGATTGCAATGCCTTCTGAGTGAATTTAACTCCTTTCTTGATCTGTACTTCTTTGTAGTAGTTAAATACTCCTTGTGATGTTTTACCACCAACGAGTTTCATCAACTTGTCAATCAAGATTTTCTTCAATTCTCCAGCTTCTTTTTCAAACTCCTTATCGATAGCTTCGATAAGTGCTTTGTCTGATGCTTTAGACTTACGATCTTTAATTGCTCTTGAGAACAATTTTTTATCGATTACCGTTCCTCTTGAAGAAGGAGATACTTTTAATGAAGCATCTTTCACATCACCAGCCTTATCACCGAAGATGGCACGAAGGAGTTTTTCTTCTGGACTTGGGTCTGTTTCTCCTTTCGGAGTAATTTTACCAATCAAGATATCACCTTCAGTAACTTCGGCACCAACGCGGATTAATCCGTTTTCATCCAAGTCTTTGGTTGCTTCTTCACTTACGTTAGGAATATCAGCCGTCAACTCTTCTTGTCCACGTTTCGTATCTCTCACTTCAAGAACATACTCATTTACGTGAATTGATGTAAAGATATCTTCACGTACAACACGCTCAGAAATCACGATTGCATCCTCGAAGTTGTAACCTTTCCATGGCATGAAAGCCACTTTAAGGTTTTGTCCAAGCGCAAGCTCACCTTTTTGTGTACCGTAACCTTCAACGAGAACATCTCCTTTCGTTACGCGCATTCCTGCTTCCACAATTGGCTTCAGGTTGATGCATGTACCTTGGTTTGTTCTGGCGAATTTGGTAATGTTATATACTTTAACGTCTGAATCGAAACTAACCAATTCATCGTTTTCATCGCGGTTGTATTTGATGTGGATTTCACGTGCATCAACATACTCGATCACTCCATCAGCTTCAGCCGTAAGCAGTACACGAGAATCTTTAGCAATTCGTCCTTCCAAACCAGTTCCAACAATCGGAGAGTTAGGCACCATCAAAGGAACTGCCTGACGCATCATGTTAGATCCCATCAATGCACGGTTCGCATCATCATGCTCCAAGAAAGGAATTGAAGATGCCGCAATCGATGCAATTTGGTTTGGCGCAACGTCCATGTAAGAAACTTGGTCTGGACCAACAACAGGGAAGTCACCTTCAAGACGAGCTTTTACTGTTTCAGTAAGGAAGTTTCCTTTATCATCAATTTTCGCATTTGCTTGTGCAATCATGCTTGCATCTTCTTCTTCCGCGCTCATGAATGTAACCGCATCTTCGCCCAATTGAGCTTGACCCTTGGTTACTTTACGGTATGGCGTTTCGATGAATCCAAGACGGTTCACTTTTGCAAATACACAGAGTGAAGAAATCAAACCAATGTTTGGTCCTTCAGGAGTTTCAATAGTACATAAACGACCGTAGTGCGTGTAGTGAACGTCACGCACCTCGAAACCAGCACGTTCACGAGAGAGACCACCAGGCCCGAGTGCCGAAACACGTCGTTTGTGGGTCACCTCAGAAAGCGGGTTTGTTTGGTCCATGAACTGAGAAAGTTGGTTGGTACCAAAGAAAGAGTTGATAACCGAAGAAAGGGTCTTCGCGTTGATCAAATCTGTTGGTGTAAATACCTCGTTATCTCTAACGTTCATACGCTCACGGATAGTTCTAGCCATACGTGCTAGACCAACACCAAATTGGTTATGAAGTTGTTCACCTACTGTACGAACACGACGATTAGAAAGGTGGTCAATATCATCCACATCAGCGTTTGAGTTCACCAAGTCAATTAGATACTTGATGATGAGGATCATGTCTTCGCGGGTAAGCGTTCTTTGATCCATAGCCACATCGTGACCAAGTTTTCTATTGATACGGAAACGTCCTACTTCTCCTAGGTCGTAACGTTGCTCTGAGAAGAACAATTTATCGATAACACCACGAGCAGTTTCCATGTCTGGCGGCTCGGCGTTTCTCAATTGACGGTAGATATGCTCCACCGCTTCTTTTTCAGAGTTCGACGTATCTTTTTGAAGGGTATTGTAGATGATCGTGTAATCAGCAGCATTGATATCTTCCTTGTGCAGGATGATGGTTTTTGCTCCTGAGTCGAGGATCAAATCGAGGTGTTCCTTTTCAATGATGGTCTCACGATCAATCATTACTTCGTTACGCTCGATAGAAACTACTTCTCCAGTATCTTCATCAACGAAGTCTTCAATCCATGTTTTAAGAACACGGGCAGCAAGACGACGGCCGATTGTCTTTTTAAGTCCGGTTTTAGAAACCTTCACTTCATCAGCAAGGTCAAAAATTCCGAGGATATCTTTATCGCTTTCGAACCCAATTGCTCTAAGGAGCGTGGTTACAGGCAATTTCTTTTTCCGATCGATGTATGCATACATCACGCTATTGATATCAGTAGCGAATTCGATCCAAGATCCTTTGAAAGGAATGATACGCGCTGAATAGAGTTTTGTACCGTTTGCGTGACGGCTTTGGCCGAAGAACACACCAGGACTTCTATGAAGTTGGTTAACGATAACTCTTTCCGCACCGTTGATAGCGAATGAACCTCTAGGGGTCATGTACGGGATGGTACCGAGGTACACATCTTGTACGATTGTTTCGAAGTCTTCGTGTTCGGGATCGGTACAGTACAGTTTCAGTTTCGCTTTAAGCGGCACGCTGTACGTTAGACCTCTTTCCAAACATTCTTCGATCGAGTACCTTGGAGGGTCGATGAAGTAGTCGAGGAATTCAAGAACGAATTGATTACGGGTATCCGTAATCGGGAAGTTCTCGCTAAATACTTTGTAAAGACCTTCATCTTGACGGTCTTCCGGATTTGTCTCGAGTTGGAAAAACTCTTGAAACGACTTCAACTGCACTTCAAGGAAGTCAGGGTAGTCGTATTGATTTTTGGTAGAAGCGAAATTGATTCGTTCTGCCTTTTTTACATCTGTTACCGAAGCCATAGGAAAATCACGGGTCAAGTGTACAACAAACTAAGAGGTGTGCAGGTAAAAAAAGATACAAAAAGGTTTAGGTCTTGACCTGCGGCCCGACCTAAACCTTGAAAGTCAGATATGTGAGGGATTACTTAACCTCAACTTCTGCTCCTGCTTCTTCAAGTTGTGCTTTCAATGAGTCTGCCTCATCTTTAGGAACACCTTCCTTGATTGGTGCTGGAGCGCTATCTACGATCTCTTTTGCTTCTTTGAGTCCTAAACCGGTCAATTCTTTAACCAATTTAACAACTGCTAGTTTCGAACCACCAGCTGCTTTAAGGATTACGTCGAACTCAGTTTGAGCATCACCACCGTCAGCGTCACCGCCTCCAGCACCTGGTGCCGCAACCACTGCTGCAGCAGCAGCTGGTTCAATTCCGTAATCGTTTTTGAGGATCTCTGCGAGCTCGTTAACGTCTTTTACTGTAAGGTTTACAAGCTCTTCAGCCATAGCTTTCAAATCCGCCATTGTATGAAGTTTTAATTTAGATTCTAAATAATTAATTTACTTATTATGCTTCACGCTCTTGGAGCGTTTTTACCAATCCTGCGATGGTATTGCCACCAGACTTAAGCGCAGAGATAACATTCTTGGCAGGAGACTGGAGTAATCCAATAATCTCTCCAAGCAATTCTTCTTTGCTCTTGATGTTGGCTAATGCCTCGAGTTGGTCGTTTCCGATGAAGCAAGCTTCTTCGATATAAGCTCCTTTGAGTATAGGTCTTTCGCTTTTAGACTTTTTTCTAAAGTCTTTGATCAACTTTGCCGGTACATTCCCCACTGATGATGTCATCAATGATGTTTGCCCTTTCAAAGTTTCCGTGAGTGGTCCGAAATTCTTCCCTTCCGCACGCTCAATAGCGATGCGCAACAAAGTATTCTTCACTACTCTCACAGAGATATCATTTTTAAAGCACTCCCGTCTCAGCAAGCTTGTCGTTTCAGCGTCCAATTCTGATGTATCTGCAAGATAGACTACGTCATAATTTGCAAGTACTTCAGAGATCTCCGCTATTTGTTGTTCTTTTTCTGCACGTGTCATACGTTCTCAGGTTTTAAACAGCGCTTACGCAGTCACTGATTTGGGTTCAACTCTAACTCCAGGCCCCATTGTAGTACTCAACGAGATACTTTTTATGTAGGTCCCTTTTGCAGCAGCAGGTTTCAATTTCAATAAAGTAGAAATCAATTCTGAAGCATTCTCTTTCAATTTGATGGCATCAAAAGATGCTTTTCCAACTGAAGCGTGAATAATTCCATACTTGTCTACTTTAAAGTCGATTTTACCAGCTTTCACATCGCTCACCGCTTTCGCCACATCCATAGTTACAGTACCCGATTTCGGGTTTGGCATCAATCCACGAGGACCCAAAATACGTCCTAGTGCACCAACTTTCCCCATAACACTGGGTGTGGTAATAATTACATCAATATCGGTCCATCCGTCCTTGATTTTCGTCAGATACTCATCCAATCCAACATGATCAGCTCCTGCGGCTTTCGCTTCTTCCTCCTTGTCAGGTGTGCAAAGCACCAAGACGCGAACGTCTTTACCTGTTCCGTGAGGAAGTGACACGATGCCACGAACCATCTGGTTAGATTTTCTGGGGTCTACTCCAAGGCGGACTGCGATGTCAACAGACGCATCGAACTTTGTCGTGGTTAATTCACGAACGAGCTCAGCGGCTTCTGTAAGAGCATATGACTTTGTTTCGTCATATTTCTCCATCACCGTCTTTCTTTTTTTAGTAATTCTTCCCATTGTTCAAATAATTATCTGACTTAAGAACGGTCACCGTCGATTAAGACACCCATGCTTCGAGCTGTTCCTGCGATCATATTCATTGCTGAATCGATTGTAAAACAGTTCAAATCCGGCATCTTGTCTTCTGCGATTGCTTTCACTTGGTCCCAAGTGATTGTAGCAACCTTAGTACGGTTTGATTCAGACGAACCCTTCTTTAACTTAGCTGCTTCCATAATTTGGATTGCAGCAGGAGGCGTTTTAATGACAAAGTCAAACGATTTATCACCGTAAACGGTAATAACAACCGGGAGAACTTTACCAGCCTTATCTTGGGTTCTAGCATTAAACTGCTTACAGAACTCCATGATATTAACTCCTTTCGCACCGAGTGCCGGTCCGACTGGAGGTGAAGGATTTGCCGCACCACCGCGTACTTGCAGTTTGATTAGTCCAGCTACTTCTTTTGCCATTGGCTATTTATATTAATCAGATGTTTTTGGTACAAGGGGAAGCTATTATAACCCACGAGGGGCTTCGTACCTATTCATCCAGTAAATCCGTGATTAACTTTCTTTTTCTACTTGAAGATATCCGAGCTCAACAGGTGTTTTTCTACCGAAAATTTTCACCATTACTTTAAGCTTACGTTTTTCTTCATTAATTTCTTCAATTGTTCCGTTGAAGCCGTTGAATGGTCCATCAATTACCTTAATGGTTTCTCCAACGATGAATGGGATGTTCAATTCTTCATCAGTTTCAGCCAATTCATCAACCTTACCAAGAATTCTATTCACCTCACTCATTCTCAAAGGAACTGGATCTCCACCTTTTTCAGCTCCGAGGAAACCGATCACGTTATTAATCCCCTTAATTACGTGAGGTACTTCACCAATCATAGCCAGTTCCACGAGTACATACCCTGGGAAGAAACTACGTTCTTTGCTTACCTTTTTACCGTTACGGATTTGGTAAACTTTCTCCATAGGAATTAACACTTGCCCGACGAAATCTTGCAAGCCTAGGGCTGCGATTTCGCTTTCAATGTATTCCTTTACTTTCTTTTCTTTACCACTGATGGCACGCACTACGTACCATTTTTTTTCGTATTCCGCCATGGAGAAGTTCGTCTTTTAGTTAAGCGCTTGATAGATGAATCCGATCACACCTTTCCACCAACCACCGTCGGCATCTGTGTTTTGAACTCCGAATACATAATCCATGAGCCAAACTAATCCTGCGATAATCAAAGACGCAATGAACACTAAGATGGCACTTTCACGAATCTCAGCCCAAGTTGGCCAAGTTACCTTGTGCACCAACTCTTGGTAAGATTCTTCTACATATTTAACAATACTTGCCATAATCTTTTCTTTAGCACGGGTGGTAGGACTCGAACCTACAGCCAATGGTTTTGGAGACCACTACTCTACCAATTGAGCTACACCCGTAAATATGGGAAGAAGGTCACTTAAAACTAAGCACCTTCTTCCCGTCAAATTATTTTAGCGGTAGTAACTAATAATTACTTAGTTACTTCAGTTACCTGACCTGCACCTACAGTACGTCCACCTTCACGGATTGCGAAACGAAGACCTTTATCCATAGCTACTGGTACGATCAATTTAACATTGATAGAAACGTTATCACCAGGCATTACCATTTCGCGACCAGCTTCCAATTCGATCTCTCCAGTTACGTCAGTCGTACGGAAGTAGAATTGAGGACGGTATTTGTTATGGAATGGAGTGTGACGTCCACCTTCTTCTTTTTTCAAGATATACACCTCAGCCTTAAATTCAGTATGAGGAGTGATTGAGTTAGGAGCAGCGATTACCATTCCACGCTTAATCTCTTTTTTATCGATACCACGAAGAAGAAGTCCTACGTTATCACCAGCTTCACCACGGTCGAGGATCTTACGGAACATCTCTACCCCTGTGATGGTTGATTGCATTTTTTCTTCTTGCATACCCAAGATGTCAACTACGTCACCAGTGTTAATAACACCTGTTTCGATACGTCCTGTTGCAACAGTACCACGACCAGTGATCGAGAATACGTCTTCAACTGACATCAAGAATGGTTTTTCGTTGTCACGTGGTGGAATTTCGATCCAGTTATCAACTGCATCCATCAATTCTTTCACAGTTCCAACCCACTTATCTTCTCCATTCAACGCACCAAGTGCAGAACCTTTGATTACTGGAGAGTTATCTCCGTCGTACTCATAGAAAGAAAGAAGGTCACGAATTTCCATCTCAACAAGTTCAAGCAACTCTTCGTCATCAACCATATCCACTTTGTTCATGAATACAACGATACGAGGAATACCTACCTGACGTCCTAGAAGGATGTGCTCACGTGTTTGTGGCATTGGTCCGTCAGTAGAAGCTACAACTAAAATTGCACCATCCATCTGAGCAGCACCTGTTACCATGTTCTTCACGTAATCCGCGTGACCTGGACAGTCAACGTGTGCGTAGTGACGGTTAGCCGTCTCATATTCTACGTGTGAAGTGTTAATTGTGATACCGCGCTCTTTCTCTTCAGGAGCGTTGTCGATAGAAGAGAAATCTCTTGTTTGGGCCAACCCGTCGGTTGCAAGCACTGAAGTGATCGCAGCAGTCAAAGTGGTCTTACCGTGGTCAACGTGACCAATGGTACCAATGTTTAAGTGCGGCTTCGAACGGTCAAAATTTTCTTTAGCCATAGCCTTGATTTGTTTAAATTACTACTCTTTGTTAATATAAATTCTTAATAATAATAATAATACTGAGCCAATGAGGGGAATTGAACCCCTGACCTCATCCTTACCAAGGATGCGCTCTACCCCTGAGCTACATCGGCAAAAAAAATTAGAGCGGGAGACGAGATTCGAACTCGCGACATTCAGCTTGGAAGGCTGACGCTCTACCAACTGAGCTACTCCCGCTAATTTCTTCTTTTTGACTAATGTGTGGGGAGAGCAGGATTCGAACCTGCGAAGGCGTAGCCAACAGATTTACAGTCTGTCCTCGTTGACCGCTTGAGTATCTCCCCTCAGGTAATAATAGTTCAAAGAACTGAGCCGATGGAGGGATTCGAACCCCCGACCCGCTGATTACAAATCAGCTGCTCTGGCCAACTGAGCTACATCGGCATCTCCCCTTTCTTCTTTAGAGTTCTTTTCAAAAAAAAAGCACTCCCCGTTTTCTAAGGGAGTGCAAATGTAATAACTCTTTTTATCTGCGCAAAAAATAAGTCCGATTTTTTTCGCTTTTTTTTCAGTGCGCCCTCATTTTCTCTTTGTGCTTCTTAATCTGTCTGCGTAAAGCCTCGACTGCATCATCTGTTGCCTCCTCGAAAGACTTGCATTGTCTTCTGGCAAAAAGGTCTTTACCAGGCACCAACAATTTGATTTCCGCCACCTTGTTCTCGTTCTTATCAGAATTATCTAAACGCAAGAATACTTCACCACTGATAATTTGGTCGTGAAATTGGGTGAGCTTATCTACTTTCTCCTGGATGAAGTTGATCAATTTTTGATCAGCATCGAAATGAATGGAATGAACCTGTAATTGCATATAAATCCTGTTTTAATATCTCTGAAAGTAACACACTACCCTCTCGGATGATTTTTTTGATGAATTGACTTGAGCTGCTCGATCGAATTATGAGTGTAAATTTGTGTTGCACTGAGATTCGAATGGCCAAGCAGCTCTTTTACGGTGTTTAAATGCGCACCGTTATTGAGCAAATGCGTGGCGAACGTATGCCTTAAAATATGCGGACTCTTTTTCTGCACTGTACTTACTTTACCAAGATAGTAATTGACTTTTCCATAAACAAATTTTGGACTCAGTCTTTTACCATTCTCATCCAATAATAATGGTGCGTCTTTTTCGAGTTCACCAACTTCGGCGATTCTCAGTGTTAAACTCTCTTCAATCAAGGTAACACATGATTGAGTAATGGGTAAAATTCGCTCTTTATTGCGCTTACCTAATACTTTAATTTGCCCTCTTGATTCCAGATCATTCACATTTAAACCGATCAACTCAGATAATCTTATACCGGTTTCATAAAAAAGGGTTACGAGCAATTTGTCGCGGAGCCCCTCATACCCTTCAGGATACTCAAAATCATCCAAAAGACGTTCCATGGCCTTTTCATCAACGTAAGTGGGAAGACGCTTGGGAATCTTGGGGCCTTTAACATTCACCATAGGATCTTGCACACAAATCTCCTCTCTTCTCAGGAACTTAAAAAAGGTCCTCAAGGAGCTCATTTTTCGATGAATTGATCGTGGCTCGTAGTCCATGGTATTCAACAACATGAGCCATGACCTCACCGCAGAAGTAGAAACATCGGTCACTTCATCAATCTCAAAATCATCGGCCAGAAATTCCATAAACTGCCTCAAATCGCGCTCGTACGCCAGCAAAGTGTGACTAGAGCTTCGTTTTTCTGCCCTGAGGTAAGTTAAAAACTGATTGAGGTGATTCTCCACTGCCTTTTGCCTTTTGTTGAATTGCTGAAACTAAGGTGCATAAAAAAAGCGGAAACCCATTGGGAATCCGCTTTAGAATATCGTTTACTACTTGCTTAATCTTCTAATTGCAAGGTATTTTTGTAAATCGCTTTCTTCATTGCCTCTCTACGTGCAACACATGGCTTAACATAGTGCTGACGAGCTCTCAAGGCACGCATTGTACCTGTACGCTCAAATTTTTTCTTGAACTTTTTGAGTGCTCTCTCGATGTTCTCGCCTTCTTTAACAGGAATAATAAGCATTGTCTTTTCTTTTAATTGGAGGGCAAAGATAAATACTTTTTTTCTTTATCCAAACCTTACTTCAATAACTCTCTCGAAATAACTAATTTTTGTATCTCCGACGTTCCTTCGCCAATGGTACACAATTTAGCATCGCGATAGTACTTCTCTGCTGGGTAGTCTTTCGTATACCCATAACCACCAAATATCTGAACGGCTTCTGTTGCTGCTTTTACACAAACTTCACTGGCGTAGTACTTGGCCATTGCCGACTCCTTGGTCATTTTTTGTCCGGTATTTTTTAAATATGCCGACTGGTACAAAAGCATTTCAGCTGCTTCAATTTCGGTAGCCATGTCGGCCAATTTGAAAGCGATGGCCTGGAAATTTGAAATTGGTTGTCCAAATTGCTCTCTCTCTTTACTGTACTTTATACTGGCAGCAAGTGCTCCTTTTGCTATGCCTAGTGATAATGCCCCAATCGAAATTCTTCCACCATCTAGGATTTTCATCGCTTGAATAAAGCCATCACCCACCTCTCCAAGAACATTCTCTTCTGGAATGCGGCAATCTTCGAAAATCATTTCAGCCGTTTCACTCGCTCGCATACCGAGCTTGTTCTCTTTCTTGCCTCCTTGGAAACCAGGTGTCCCTCGTTCAACAATAAACGCAGTAATTCCACGGCTATCGAGCAAATCACCCGTTCTTGCCAAAACAACAGCTACATCACCACTAATCCCGTGAGTGATCCAGTTTTTAGCGCCGTTCAGAACCCATTCATTGCCTTCTTTTTTTGCTACACACTTCATGCGCATGGCATCCGAGCCTGTGTTTGCTTCTGTCAAGCCCCAAGCACCAATCCACTGACCCGAGGCCAACTTTGGGAGGTACTTCTTTTTCTGGGCTTCATTCCCAAAACTCATGATGTGTCCGGTACATAAGCTGTTGTGTGCTGCCACCGAGAGTCCGATTGAACCACAGACTTGAGCAATTTCGGAAATCACGGTAATATATTCGTTGTAGCCCAGACCAGCTCCTCCGTATTCTTCGGGAACCAGCACCCCCATTAAACCAAGCTCGCCCATTTTGTTGAATAGGGACTTTGGGAAGTGTTGGCTTTCGTCCCATTCCATGAAAGTTGGGCGAATTTCTTTCTCTGCAAAATCGCGCACCATTTGGGCAATCATCTGCTCGTTTTCATTATGTTCAAAGTTCATTGCTTTAAACGTTTTGAGATCGCTTAGATCGGGTTATCAAATCAGTTAATTATGGGAATCATTATCCCTTAATAGCTCGCTAAAATACTAAAGTTCTCGCTGAAGGATTTTAGGCGTTCTTTTCCATTTAAAAAATCAAGTGCCAACAGGAAGGAAAAACCAACAGGTTCTGCACCGCACTGTTTTACCAACTCGGCCGCTGCGGCAGCTGTTCCTCCTGTTGCCAAAAGATCATCGTGAATGAGTACTTTCTGTCCGGGTAAAATAGCGTCTGTGTGAATTTCGATGCACGCAGAGCCGTACTCAAGATCGTAATCGTACGAAACCGTGTCATAAGGCAATTTTCCTTTTTTCCGCACCGGAACGAAGGGCAAATCCAACTCCCAGCTCAAAGGCAAACCAAAGAAGAAACCTCTTGACTCAACTCCCATGATGACATCGAGGTTCAAGCCTTGTACTTCTTTAGCCATTTGTTTCACGATGCGCTCGCAAAGTTGTGGGTTTTGAAAAATGGGAGTAATGTCTTTGAACACGATTCCTGGCTTTGGGAAGTCATGCACATCGCGAATGTGCTTATGGAGATCTTGAATCAGGGTGTCTTTAGACATAGGTAGGGCCGAATCTTTTCTAATAGCTCTTCAGAAATTACAACACATTTCAGTATATCTTGTTCAACTTGAAATGCACCGTGTTCTGTTCTGAAAGCTACTAGTGCTTTACTTTGATTTCGGCTAAGGTAAGGATGTTGAGCGAGTTCTTCAGCACTCGCACTGTTAATTGGAAGGCATTGCACTTGGTTTGGGTCAATGAAGGTGGAATTCTCGAGAATAAGCAGTGTTTCTTCATGGATATTGTACAGTTCCTTGAACTGAGTCATATCATGAAAGCCACCGAGCGCGTTTCGGTAGTTCACCAGCTTATTTGCGTAATAGCTGCCTATACCGCGTATTTCCATTAAGGCTGTGGTGTCTGCTATGTTGATGTTCACGCGCTGCTGTTCTCTTTCAAAAGCTTGATCAATGATTGTTTCCTCGCGCTCGAGACGATCTTCTTTTTGACGAGGTTTAGATTGTTCTTTTCGCTCTGGGATTGGGAATACAAAATCATCTGCAAAGAAATCTACCCATTCATCTGAAAGCACGTACACCTTTTTCAGATCTTCTAAGGAATAAAACCTTGCCCCTTTTGAGCAGTACTTATTGATGCTTCGAACTTGTTTTTCACTCAAACCCCGGCTCAACCAATCTTGATCTGTGGCATTGTTTGGATTGAATGCTCCTTGAAGCGACCAGTTGATCGAGGAGTTACTTTCTTCGCCTCCCTTATTCGGTCTCACAGCCCTTTTTGCTTCGAAGGATTGAGCTTTTGCTAAAGAGTCTTGAAGCCACAAAGCCATAAGCCTCGATTTTTGTTCCGGGCTTATGGCTTCAATTGCTGTTCTTCTTTGAACGAAACTTGCCAACAGGGCAAGCGCCGTTCCTAGAAGGAGAACGACCATCACCCCTCTGAATTCTTCTTTCCTAAACCAAAAAAATGAATCCATAAAGGACGAGTTTAATGTTATTTGTATCGTTTAATTTCTCCTGATTTAACTCGGGCCATGTAGCTTTGTAAATCGCCCCATATTTCAGGAGCCAAGAAATACAAGCCAAGAACGTTAGGGAAACACATCGCAAAAATCATGGCATCGCCAAAATCGAATACTTGATTAGCACTGATCGCTGAGCCTACAACTACGAAAAGACAAAAGATAACTTTGTAAGAGATGTTGGCTGTTCTTCCTTCACCAAACACATAGGTCCATGCTTTTAATCCATAGTACGACCATGAGATCATCGTAGACAAGGCGAATAGGATCACTGCTACAGTTAAAACAATAGGGAACCATGAAATACTTTGCGCAAAGGCACTGCTCGTAAGTCCAATGGCATCAAGATCTCCTGCTTTTTCGTTAATGAATACTTCTGTTGCTGTGAACGACCCGTAATCAGAAATAACGATAACCAATGCCGTCATGGTGCAGATAACAACAGTATCAATGAAAGGCTCGAGTAATGAAACTAATCCCTCAGAAATTGGTTCATCTGTTTTTGCTGCAGAGTGCGCAATAGAAGCCGAACCGATACCTGCTTCATTGGAGAAGGCCGCTCTACGGAAACCTTGAATAAGCACCCCAATGAGTCCACCGTACATCGCTTCAGCGTTAAAAGCGCCACTAAATATTTGTCCGAAAGCAGCTGGAATTTCACTAAAGTTCATCACCAAAACAACAAGAGCAGCAACAACATAGATTCCAACCATGAAAGGCACAACCTTATCTGTCACACGCGCAATGCTCTTAATTCCGCCAATGATGATCACTCCAACAATTGCGGCCATCAACACACCGAAGATCCAGCCTCGCTGATAGAAAACTGATTCCATACCTCCAGTTGCTTCAGTAAGGAGTGCAGTGGCTTGGTTGATTTGCACCATATTTCCTCCACCAAAAGAACCGCCAATACAAGCAATGGCAAATAAAACGGCAAGTACTTTACCAAGTTTACCAAGGTTTCTCTTCGCTAGTCCTTTCGATAAATAATACATCGGTCCGCCAGAAACCGACCCATCCGCATTGACATTTCTATATTTAACACCCAGTGTACATTCAACAAATTTGGTACTCATTCCAAGTAAACCTGCTACAATCATCCAAAACGTTGCACCAGCTCCACCGAGAGAGACGGCAACCGCCACACCTGCGATATTTCCAATTCCTACAGTTCCTGAAAGTGCTGCGGTGAGTGCTTGAAAGTGGGATACCTCTCCAGAGTCGTTTGGGTCATCGAACCTTCCTCGAACAACGTCAAGCGCATGTTTAAAACCTCGAATATTAATGAAGCGAAAGAAGAATGTAAAGAATACCGCTCCTACCACTAGCCATATTAGAACGAATGGGATTTCAATGTTCTTATGCTTGATTCGGAATTTACTTCCTATCGCCATGTTGTCAGAAAGGCCGTCTATTTGGATGCTTGTGCTTTTCCCATCGAGTAACTCTAGTGAGATTGGTTCACCAATGTTGACCTTATCTACGCTAAAAGCTTTTGTTTCTTTACCACTTTGAAGTTCGTAATTGAGCGACATGCCCTCTTCGGTTCTACTAAGTATTACTGGTACTCCTTTTAATGGGTCTGCATCCAAGTCTACGCTCGCCGTAGGAATTGTTCCATCCAGTACCATTCGGTAACGCTTTGTTTTTTCATCCCAACGTTCCACTACAACCTCTTCGCCAATTGGCAGAGAGTAAAAAATCACTTTGGAGACATTTTTAGTGATGGGCTCCATGAATGCATTCACTCGCTGATCGAGTGTTAATGGTTCATTACCAGTACTTTCTTGGGCATAAGTTGTACTGAATAGAAAAGAAAAAATCAATAAAAGTTTTACGCGTAGTAGCTTGCTAAACATAGAGATGGTTTTGGTTTTGCCCAAATATATATAAGTTTTAATGGAAGGGCGAATTGCTTAAACAGTAGTTTGTATTCCGAGTATTCTATTTAGTAAACGTATTTGGTCTGGATTCCCCAAGACAAACAACTTGCACTTTGGGAGGATTTGTGTTTCCGGACCAGGATTAATGACGTAGTCTCCTTCGGCTTTATACCCAATGATGTTTATCCCAAAGCGATTGTGTTGTTGGAGCTCACCAAGTGTTTTGTAGCGGAAGTTATCTGGCAGGTCTTCGAATTGAATTTCTTCGAGGTTGATTCCACTTCCTCCTTGGATTCTGATATGATCGAGAAATTCGATAACATCGGGGTTAACAACGAGTGATGCCATGTGAGCACCACCAACTTTATCGGGCATGATGACATTTGTGGCACCTGCGATTCTGAGTTTGTGACACGACTCGGTTTTAGAAGCTCTAGAGATGATGACCAAATTTTTATTCAATTCGCGGGCGGTGAGCACCACATAGAGATTATCCGCATCGTGGGGAAGGGTTGTGATGATGGCTTTTGCTCTGTGTATTCCTGCGCGAATGAGGTTTTCATCCTTTGTTGCATCGCCTTCAACAAGTACAATACGCTCGTCTTCAGGGGAGGTATTAATTTTGTCGAGAGCAGTTTCGAGCACCAAAATTTCTTGATTGTGATCAACCAGCTCTGAGCAAGCCATTTCACCCACACGACCATAACCGCACACAATAACGTGTCCGCTCAACTTTTCTAAGCGTTTTTCCAATTGTCTTGTTTTAAAGAGGTTTTTATACTCACCAGCAACAAAGTAGGTGGTGATAGCTGAAATCGTATATGCAAAGGTTCCGATGCTTGAAACAATCAAAAACGAAGTGAAGATCATACCAAGCGGGCTCAGTGGTCTCACCTCACCAAAACCAACAGTGGAAACGGTGATCACCGTCATGTAAAGCGATTCAACAAAGGTGTATCCTTCAATAAACATGTAGCCCAAGCTCCCTATGGCAATTACGATCAATACCGTAAAGACCGAATAGAAAATCCGACTAAATATTTTAAGGTTGTGAATCACTTATTTGAGCTCCCAGATGGTGGTACGTTTGCTAAAGCGCGGCTTGAAGTAATGCTTGTTTTCAAGAATGAAAGCCATTACTAGGTAGATGATTATTGGCGAACCAAGCGCTATAAAACTGAGGTAGATAAAGGACAAGCGCACCTTGTGAGCGGCGATACCGAATTTATCTCCCCACCATGCACAAACGCCATAAGCCTGCCTTTCAAAGAAATCAATGGTAGCTTTTATCATTTCAAGTGGTTTTTAAAATTTGGTTTCCTATGGAGCAAGATAAACATTTTTTGTGAGTACACTTTGATTTGTAAAGTTCTATTAAACCCTGACTTTCCAACATGTTCCGAACGGGCACTCCACTTTCCTTCCATAAGCGGAGGGTTTTATTCTCTTCTGGCGGGATGTTGTGGAATCGGTCAATGATTAATGTCTTCAACTCATCTATTTGATGATGAACGGCATAGGCAAAAATGAGTGGAAGGTGTGCATTCACAAGAATGGTATTGGCGCTGGTCTTGCCCATCTTCAACTTGGGGTTCACCCCTTTTATTCCATGAAGTAATTTGTCGATTTCTTCTGTCCACTTTTCTCCGCCTTGAAGTTGAAAGATTGCATCATCCATATTCAACTCATTCAAGAGATAGGCCATCTTAAAGCCGCGAAGATGAAGTGCTTTGCATAATTGAAACAGCCGTTGGGTGGGGAAATTCGCTGGATGTACCTGTCCGAAATTCCATTGCACCTTTTCCATGGCTACTAAACCATAGGCACTTTTTAGCATCATATACACCCGCTTTAATGGATCATTTGGAGGGCGTTCCTCCAGCCAACCGGCTTGTCCGAAAAGCAGTGCTATGATTTTGAGTTGATCATCTCGATAGCGTTCAATCAATTTCCAAGGAACTCTTTCTGCCAGATGAATAAAAGCCAACTTGTTCAAACCAAAACCAAAAGCCGCACAAAGTGTTGTCCAAGCCGTGGTGTTCCAATCGCCTTGATTGAGCTCTAGTCGTTCTAGAATGTCAGCCGCTCGTTGCTCAATGCGGTTCACGAACATTCTGGTGATGTTGTGCTGAATAATCATTGGCTCAACTGTTTTGATCAACTTGGCGCAAGGGATTTCTTCTGCGTGAGGAAGCTGTCTTTGATATTGCTGCCAGTGTTTTTCATCGCATCGCGATTTCAGCTCAAGCACGGGCAAAACCTCTCCTTCATTCATAACTACCTCCCTATTGTGTTCCCAAACCACATGAAGCACAACTCCTTTATAAGCTTCATCGTTTTCGTGTTTGTGGGCGAACCAATCAGAAGACTTCAAATGAATTTCAATATGCCCAAACCAATTCACTCCAGCGATGTTGATTTTGGCTTCCAAAAAGTCTGGACCAGCATGGTGATTATAATCTCCACGATAGAGCACTTCAATTTTTTCGCCTCTAGTGGTCTCAAGGTCAGCACAGTTAAAGTGCTGAAATTTCCAGATGTAGTGTAGATATTCTTCGATCATGTAACAAATGTGCAACATGAAACGTAGCCGCACAGAACCAATTTGCCAATGATATTCAGTATCTTGCGGCTGAAAAATTAACGCTAAAAAAAAAACGCTCACCTTTTTAGGCCTTGATGTGGCCTTGATGATTTTCACGGGTTGTGAAAAAATCACAGAACAATCGTTCAATGTTCAAATCGCCAAAGACTTCAACATCAACATGGAAGAAGGAACGGCTTCATTTAATCTTGAAGAAGTATTCTCAAGCTTGAGTAGTGAAGAATTAGATCAAGTTAAAGAAAGCATCATCAATTACCGAATCAACTCCATCAGCTACAAAATCTGGGAGTTTGGAGGAAGTGAAACAGCTTACTCTTGATGGTTTATTGAAGTTTGCTAAAGTGAATGATGACAACGACTTCGTTTCTTACGTGATTCCTGAAATTCTTTTGTCGGCAACGAGTAATGATGACGCTAGAAATACCATTGAATTCTCAGCAGAAGACAACCAGAAAATTGTTGGTTACTTGCTTGATGGCAATTCAATTAAAGTATTGGCTAACGGTAACGTAAGCGAGCAGCCTGCAAGCTTCGTTCTTCAGGTAGTGGCAGATGTAACTGCTACGGCTGAGATTGAAGAGTAAGGCTTAAATAATACCACGATCTTTTAAAAGCGCTTCCATTGTTTCTTGCAATTGGAGCGCTTTTTTTCTGGCCACATTGGCGAAATCAGGAGTGCTATCGGCATAAATGATTCCTCGAGAAGAGTTGATGAGGAGACCTACATCTTTGGTCATACCGTATTTCACAACATCTTCGACTGTTCCACCTTGTGCCCCCACTCCTGGAACGAGTAAGAAATGTTCAGGTGCTTCTTCTCTAATGGCCTTGAAGCCTTCTGGTCTTGTTGCTCCAACAACAAACATCAATTGATCTTCATTCCCCCAGGTGCAGCATTTTCTGATGACTTGTCGGAACAGTTCCGGACTCCCATGCCACTGAAAATCGGCGGCTCCTTTGTTGGAGGTCATGGCGAGAACAATGGTCCACTTTCCTTCAAATTCGAGAAATGGGCGAACACTGTCTTCCCCCATGTAAGGAGCTACAGTGATCGCATCAGCACCAAGTTGATTGAACATGGCTTCAGCGTAATATTTTGAGGTATTTCCAATATCACCTCTTTTCGCATCGGCAATGACCAAACAATCTTTTGGGATGAGTGCGATGCTTCGCTCTAATGCATCCCATCCTTTAGCTCCATAGCGTTCATAAAACGCCAAGTTGGGCTTATAAGCTACACATAAGTCGCTGGTAGCTTCAATGATGGCTTTGTTGAATTCGAAAAGGGCATCCGGGTGGTCTTTTAAATGACTTGGAATCTTGTCTAAATCTGTGTCAAGGCCAATACATAGGAAGCTTTTTTTCGCTTTTATTTGTTCAATCAGTGCTGCTCTTGTCATCCTTGTCCTTCCATTAATTTCGATGCATTTTCTGCCATCTTCAGCGCATCGATGATTTCTTTAATATCTCCGTCGATGATGTTTTGGAGATTGTAAAGGGTGAGGTTGATTCTATGATCAGTTACCCTTCCTTGTGGGTAATTGTAGGTTCTAATTTTTGCTGATCGGTCGCCGGTACTTACTAAGGTTTTACGTTCTGCCGCCCTTTCCTTCTGGGCCTTTTCAAGCTCTTGCTCGTACATTCTGCTTCGAAGAACAGTGAGGGCTTTTTCGTAGTTCTGGTGCTGTGAACGGCCGTCTTGACACTCCACTACAATTCCTGTTGGAAGGTGGGTCAAACGCACGGCAGACTCTGTTTTGTTAACGTGCTGTCCTCCGGCTCCACTTGCGCGGTAGGTGTCTTTCTTCACGTCAGCCATGTTCAATTCTACATCTACCTCATCTGCTTCAGGCATGATCGCTACAGTAGCTGCAGAAGTATGCACTCGCCCTTGCGATTCTGTTGCAGGCACACGTTGAACTCGGTGCACGCCAGACTCGTACTTGAGTGTTCCGTACACGTCATCACCAGAAACGGTGAATACAACTTCTTTATACCCTCCGCTAGTACCTTCGTTAACGTTGGCCACTTCCATGTTCCAACCTTGGTCTTCAATGAACTTGGCGTACATTCTAAACAAATCTCCACAGAAGATACTTGCTTCATCACCACCTGTTCCTGCGCGCAATTCAACGATAACATTTTTATGATCGTTGGGGTCTTTTGGAATGAGCATCCATTTGATCTCTTCTTCCATCTCCGATTTCTGCGTGCCCAAGTCGTTGATTTCCTCCTTCGCCATTTCCCTCATTTCGGGATCTGTTTCAGCACTCAACATCTCTTGAGCGGAGTTCAAATTATCGGTAATGTTCTTGAACTTAAGGTACACCTCAGAGAGTTTTCCAAGCTCTTTGTATTCCTTCATCAAAACCGCATAACGCTTGTTGTCTGCGATCACTTCTGGATCGACAATCAGCAAGCTCACTTCTCGGTATCGATCATGGATCGAGGCCAGTTTTCCCAATAAATCGCTCATGGCTTAGCTGTATTTAAACGTTCCGTGTTCGGAAATGATGCTTAATGATTTCTTTTCGGCTGCTTCTACTCTACCCACAATTTTGGCCTCCACATTAAACGACTTTGCAATTTCGATAATTGCTTCGGCGCTTGTTTCGTCGGTGTAGAATTCCATGCGGTGACCCATGTTGAAGACCTTGTACATTTCTTCCCAACTTGTTCCTGATTCTTCTTGAATGAGTTTGAACAAGGGAGGGGTATCGAAAAGTTGATCTTTGATCACATGCACATCGCCACAAAAGTGCAGCACCTTTGTTTGAGCTCCACCACTGCAATGCACCATCCCATCGATTTGTGCTCGGAATTTCTCGAGCACTTTGTTGACGATAGGTGCGTAGGTTCTTGTTGGCGAAAGCACGAGTTTCCCGGCGTCGATTGGACTTCCTTCAACAGCATCAGTGAGTTTTTTACTTCCTGAATACACCAAGTCCATATTAGTTTTAGGGTCGAATGATTCCGGATATTTCTGAGCCAAGTCTTTCGCAAACACATCATGGCGTGCACTGGTGAGTCCGTTACTTCCCATACCACCGTTGTACTCTGTTTCATAGCTTGCTTGTCCAAAAGAGGCCAAAGCTACGATCACATTTCCGGCTTTGATATTGGCATTATCGATCACATCAGAGCGCTTCATTCTCGTAACAACGGTAGAGTCTACAATGATGGTGCGCACCAAGTCGCCCACGTCTGCTGTTTCTCCGCCTGTTGAACGGATGTTCAAACCGTGCTTTTGAAGTTCTTCAAGGAGTTCTTCCGTTCCATTAATGATGGCTGAAATCACTTCTCCTGGAATGAGGTGTTTGTTTCTTCCTATGGTTGATGACAAGAGGATTTCACCCGTTGCGCCAACGCAGAGCAGGTCGTCGATATTCATGATGAGGGCATCTTGGGCGATCCCTTTCCATACCGACAAATCACCGGTTTCTTTCCAATACATGTATGCCAAAGACGATTTTGTTCCTGCTCCATCTGCGTGCATGACAATACAGTGCTCTTCACTGCCGGTGAGGAAGTCGGGCACGATCTTGCAGAAGGCTTTTGGGAATAAACCTTTATCTACATTTTTAATGGCCGCGTGAACGTCTTCTTTACCTGCGGAGACGCCGCGTTGTTGGTATCTTGAATCTGACATAAAAAAAGAAGCGGGGTAGGGTCAAAAGACCCACCCCGCAAATAAAAGTTATTTATTTCTGCTAATTACTTCCTGTTCCTTCTTCTTCTTTAGGAACATAATCATAGCGTAGAATCTTAAATATTGTTCGACGGTTCACCTGGTGTGCCTTTTCTTGAGCATCTTCCGTATCCATCGCTGCAATTTGTTTATCAGAGATGATTGGCTCGTCTTCCCCTTTTCCAACAGGAACCAGCCTGTCTCCAGCAATACCTCGACCTATCAAGTAAGTTACACAAGTTTCAGCACGACGCTGGCTCAAGTCTTTATTGTAGCCTGATTTACCCCGGGTATCCGTGTGTGCTTCAAGTTGTACAACAAAGTTTGGGTTACGTGTCATGATATCGAACAAGAAGCTCAATGAATCTGCTGAGTTCACTTCTTCAGTAATCAACAAGTCTGCACTATCGAAAGGATAGAGTACCAATGGAATCTCGTATGCTTTACCAGTAACGATCTCTTTCAAGAAGTACTCACGTGCAAATGTGGTTGACTCACCAACGCCTACCGTCGAGAACTGGTCTCCTGTTCCGATGTAGCCTTCCATTGACACGTCAACAGAGTAGCTTGTTTCCGGAATCACTTCTCCTTCACAAAGAGAAACACCTCCATTACCATCAGTAGTGAGCGCGTAGCTGTTACCGTCGGTTCCTTGGATGGTTACTTTTGAATTCGCCAAAGGAGTACCTGTATCGAAGTCATAAACTGTTGCTTTGTAACAGAACTCCAAAGGAGGCATTTTGAAGGAGTAAATATCGTCTTTCCCTTTTCCACCTGGACGGTTAGAAGTGAAGTAGCCTTGGTCTTTATCTGCATCGATAATCATACCGAAATCGTCGCTAGTAGAGTTCAATGGATACTGTAGGTTTTGAACTTCTGCAAACTGCATATCACCAGTAGACTCTGCTTTAAACATGTCCAAACCACCTAGACCTGAATGTCCATTAGAAGAGAAATAAAGTGTTCCATTATCAGCAACAAATGGGAACATCTCGTCTCCTGCTGTATTTACTGATGTGAGGTTTTTTGCTTTACCCCATTCTTTGGTTTTCTTATCGTAAGCCAAGTACCAGATGTCTTTACCACCTTTACCTCCTGGCATGTCTGAAGCGAAAAGCAAGTACATGTCGTCTGGGGTAAGCGCTGGGTGACCAACTTGAGAAGAATCATTTGACTCTCTGTTAATGATGTTCAAGGGCTCTGCCGGACCAAAATTCGCACCCATTCTTTTTGAGAAGTAGATATCGCAAGCGAAGTTCGATTTCTTCTCGTAAACGCATCTTGTGAAGTACATGGTTTGTCTCTTTTTATCGAAACAAGATGCGCCTTCGTTAGAAACAGTATTGATGGTGTTGTTCAATGGTGTTGGTGTACTCCATTTCCCTTTTTTATCTTGTTCTGACATGAACAAATCCATAAAGCTTTCACCAGTAATAGGATCTTCACCGGCTCCCGCAGAGCTCTGACGTGATGAACCAAAAACGATCTCATCGTTCTTTTTAGAAGACCAAGTTGGAGCAAAGTCGAAGAAAGGTGTATTCAATAATACCACCGGTTCAACCATGTATCTCGATGGTGGTAATTCGATAGCTAGAGAAGCATTCCCACAATCAGTAATACGCTGATCTGCTCTGCTTGCATCACCGCCTCTTTCTTTAAATTTCGTGTATTGAACAACCGCCTCGTCGAACTTTTCTTGTTCTAACAAAACCTCTCCGTAAGCGTAATACACTTCTGGATTTTCTTTGTAGTAGCGCAAGTCAATTGACTTCTCGTACCATTCTTCAGCTCCAGCATTGTCTGTCATCAAGCGGTAGCACTCTCCAAGACGGTAAGTGATGTACCCTTTTACGTCAATACCATCTGAACGATCGTAAGCAACTTTGTAAGCTTTTGAAGCTTCGTGATAACCTCCACGGTCATATTGTAGATCAGCTTCTGTTACATACTTGTTTTGAGCAGTAGCAGCGAACGAACCCAGTAGTGCGAAAGCAACAACAAGCAGGGCTTGAACTGGGAGTAAGGTTCTCATTTTTTCCATTTAAATACGGTTTCAGGAAGCGAAAATAAGTAAATATTTAAGAGAATAGCAAATCTAAAAAAGACCTATAATTCTATTGTTGTGGTTTATTCCGTCTGTTTCACCACTTATGCTTCTCTATTTCAAAGTAAAATCATAGCAAAGCTGCGACTAGTTAAGCTTTAAGAAATGACTAGCCCCCTTGAAATTTCAAGGGGGCTAGTCTTCATTTTATTATCTCGTGAAAAGAATCTCGCGAAGTTTTGGCATCGGCCAAATCTCATCATCAACAAGCATTTCAAGCTCATCTGCATGCGTGCGTATCTTATTCATCAGTGGCATTACCACTTCTGCATATTCTTTTGCTTTGTCTTTCGCACTCTCCATAGCGTCAATCTTACGTCTTTCAGCCATCAATTCGTCAGCGGTTTGCTTCACAATACTCAAGTGCTCTGAAATACTTGTAATTAACTCGATTTGAACAGTAGCTGCTTTTTTACCAGCAGTAGCTCCAAGCACATCAACAAGTCCTCTTGCATTCTCAATCAATCTATTCTGATAAGTAATGGCAGCAGGAATGATATGGTTTTGCGCAAGGTCTGCGCTAATTCTAGCTTCTATTTGACGCTTCAGGATGTAGTTTTCATAATCAACTTCTACCCTTGCCTCAACTTCTAGCGGATGAAGAACATTCATTTCTTCAAACAACTTTACCACTTCTTTACGTTCCCAAACCTCGAGTGCCTGTGGTGTATTGATCAAGTTTGAAAGCCCTCTTTTCTTTGCTTCTACAACCCATTCATCAGAATAGCCATTTCCTTCAAAGCGAATAGATTTCGATTGCTTGATGAGCACTTGAAGTTCTTTCAAGATGGCCTCATCCTTCTTATCTCCCCCAGCGATGCGCTTGTCAACACTAATTTTGAATTCTTCGAGCTGTTTTGCAACAATGGTATTCAAAACGGTCATGGCATGAGCGCAGTTTGCCGTTGAACCAACTGCTCTGAACTCAAATTTATTACCTGTAAAGGCAAATGGTGAAGTTCTGTTTCGGTCTGTATTATCTAAAAGTACTTCTGGAATCCGACCAATCTCCAACTTCAAGCGGGTTTTATCTTCTGGTGTAAGCTTCCCTGCTTTGGTGCTTTTCTCCAAGGCATCAAGCAAACCAGAAAGCTGAGAACCGATGAAGGCTGAAATAATCGCTGGCGGTGCTTCGTTCGCTCCCAAACGGTGATCGTTCCCTGCACTCGCGATACAAGCACGAAGGATATCTGCATGCTTATGAATAGCCGCGATGGTGTTGACGAAGAAGGTTAAGAAACGCAAGTTCGACTTTGGATTCTTTCCTGGTCTCAACAAGTTAACACCGGTATTGGTGCTCAAAGACCAGTTGTTGTGTTTCCCAGAACCGTTGAGGCTTTCGAAAGGCTTTTCGTGCAATAAAACACGGAAATCGTGCTTCTTCGCTACCTTATCCAACAAGTCCATCAACAATTGGTTGTGGTCGTTGGCGATATTGGCTTCTTCAAAAACAGGAGCTACCTCAAATTGGTTTGGAGCTACCTCGTTGTGACGCGTAGTAACAGGTATTCCAAGTTTATGCGCTTCGGTTTCGAAATCTTTCATGAACATCATGATGCGCTCCGGAATGGATCCAAAGTAATGATCGTCCAATTGCTGTCCTTTCGCAGGATTGTGTCCGAAAAGGGCTCTCCCCGTTAAAGCGATATCTGGACGAGCATTGTAAAGCGCTCGATCAATAAGGAAGTACTCTTGCTCCCATCCAAGGGTGGCGTTGACCTTATTCACGTTCTTATCGAAGTACTGACAAACAGGAACTGCAGCCTTGTCTATTGCGCTGAGCGCTTTGATCAAAGGCATTTTATAATCGAGTGCAAAGCCGGTGTAAGAGATGAAAATAGTAGGAATGCAAAGTGTTTCATCAATCACAAAAGCCGCTGAAGACGGATCCCAAATGGTGTAACCACGCGCTTCAAATGTATTTCTAATCCCTCCATTTGGAAATGAAGAGGCATCCGGTTCTTGTTGAACGAGCAATGAACCATCAAATTTCTCGATCGCTCTTCCGTCGCCAGTTGGCGTCATGAACGAATCGTGCTTCTCTGCAGTTGAACCCGTCAATGGTTGAAACCAGTGCGTGTAGTGCGTTGCTCCACGAGAAATAGCCCAGTCTTTCATGGCGGTTGCCACTTGGTTAGCTACTTTTCTGTCGATTGGTGTACCGAAAGTAATGGCAGCCATTACACCTTCATAAGCCTCGTCTGTGAGGTACTCACGCATGATGTTTTGGTTGAAGACGTTCTGACCATAAAACTCAGAGATCTTAGCTGCTGGTTTTGTTTGGCGAAGAGGTTTGCGGTGAAACACATCCTCCAAGGCCTTAAATCTGAAAGTTGGCATTGCTGTTTTTTATTAATTTCGACAAAGATAATTTAAAATTAGGGGGGTGTTTCGAAAAAAATGTACTTTTTCATCCCAACACCCCCTATTTTTTTCAACCAAATTTGGAGATATTCACTTTTCAATCGAAAACACCCCGTAAAATCTAGGTTTTTTGAAAAGGTGAGCTGAACTTTCTTGCTTACAAACTGACTTCGAGCGGGCTAAGTTGATCATCACCCAGAAAAATCACAGCAGAAAAAAGGGCCTTGAACCGAAATCCAAAGCCCTTTAATGAGGAGTTTTATTTTTACTGAACGATAAACCTTCTTGTAATGCGCTCTCCGTTTTCTAGGAGGAGCTGCACAAAATAAATACCGCTGGCTTCGTTTTCTAAATCGAGCTTCACGAGGTCGCCCTCCCGAAGTACGACTTGTTTTCTAGCGATCTCATTTCCGTTGATTCCGTTAACGATGTATTGGAGTTTGCCGCTGTAATCATCAATATGTACAAATAGGTTTCCATCGCTTGGATTTGGGAAAAGGTTGATTTCGCGTTCTTCTACAATGCTCTCTTCCACCCCAACGAGATCTGTTAGGAAGTTGAAATAGTGCACGATTTCTTTTCCGAAGTCGTTTTCAAAGTTGATGAAGTTACCTCCAGCGACCTTCTTCATTCTGCACGACCCCGAACCGTCATTATTTGCGAAGAACTGCAATCCATCGTCGTCAAAATCTTTCAAGTGAAATTTATAGCAGCCCGCATTCAATTGAATGGTGTCGCGGTAATTGGTATTGGGTAAATCGAAGTCGTTGCGCAAATAAACGAGGTCGCCATTCATGTTTTCTATGCGAACTTCTGTTTCCCAATAAGAATTGTTGGTTTTGGTCCAGATCACCACTTCATTGTTGTCGTCTTCTCCTGTTCCGTAAGTGTATGTTGGTGGACGATGGAAGCGGCTTGTTGCTGTATCATTGCTTGTGTTTTGATCTGCACTTCCATTAGGGTTGCTGATGCTCACTTCGAACAACAAGAGGTCTTCATCGCTTCCCTGCCAAAAACTTGGATTGAGTGTGGCCAACTGCACTTCCGCTGTTTCCAAAAAGCCCAAGTTACCGGTCCACTCATAAGTTTCCATGTTTCCATCTATGCCATATTCAATGCTCAAAGAAGTAAGCGCCGTAGACCCGTTGTTTCTAATTAAAATGGTGGGCTTGTTGCAAATGGGGTTCATTCTTGACTTTACCCTCCAATCTGAAGGTGATAAGATATCGGAAATCTCAGCATCCAGCTCAAAGTTGGGCTCGCCATAAGCAATGATTTGTCCTTCAAAACGGTAATTTCCGTCGGGGTCGTATTCAATATTATAATCTACCGTAAATTCATCCTGGCCTTGAACAAGCGGGGTTAATTCGAAGTTTTGAGTGGTGACTTTATCTCCCGGACACCAACCTGCGCGATCGTAAATCCAGGTTCCTCCTTGTGGATAGAGCGGATTATCTGCACATTCCTGCATAATTTGCCATGACCATTGATTGTTGCCGTTCACCTCTACGCTATGAATGTTGTTACAGAACTCAGCGCAGTTGTTTCCTGTTCCGAAACCGTGACCAGAAGCGCGTGTTTTCAAACGGAAGGTGCTTTCTCCTTCTTGCACTTGAAACAATTGTTCTGTTACCGTTTCATCGAAAGTATTGAGGTTGTGCATTCCATTCCAAAGGCGCTCTACCCTTTTCACGTCTCTTGGAGGAGTTCCTTCGATGAACATGAATTTCATATCGAGCAACTCTTGCCAGTTTCCGCACTCCAGTTCAACAGAGTCGCGAAGCAGAAGCGCATAATCCGTTACATCAAAAACCCAAGTCCAGCCTTCTTCAAGATCGAGGTTGATGCCGTAAGGAGTAATGAAACGACCCAATTCATAGCGATCAACCACTTCAAAAGGCGCAGAGAAATAGCTCAGGGTTTCATTGGTGAAGGTTTGTTCTACTTCATTCACCTCGATGGTTTCAAGTACTTCACCTGAAGGATCAAAAACGAAGGTTGAACCGTTTTCCCAGTAATAGTTAGCGGCAGTTAATACCACATCGTTTCCTTGTACTTCCCAAGTAGTGAGCACCATTGGCGCAACTGCTTCCTCTAGGGTAACGGTTCCCTCCTGCTCGTAGATGGTAGCATCCATGCTTGCAAGTTTCAATTTTGGGCGAAGGGCAATCGTTCTTGGATTTAAGAAGAGTTCTTTGTGATGATGCCTCATTCGGTTGGGAGCACCATGACTTTGTCCGTGATGATTGTTCGGACTTTGATCGAGCACAGGGGCATCATTGTCTTCATTGAAATTATAGAAGAGTTCAAGCTGATTGTAATTCGGGTGAGTTTCATTGGGGTCGAAATACATCCATTCTTGAATGGTTTCTTGACTGAGCTCTGTGCTCCACACTTGGAAATGGTCCAAATCGCCGCTGTAGAAATTCGACCACCCTGCGGCTGAACCGATGGAAAACTTAGCGATGTCGCCAATAGGATTGTCCTTCCCATCTCCAGAATGCCACAACTCACCGTTGAGGTAGATGTTCATTGTGCCTTCAGTAACATTTTTAGTGAAGGCCCAATGGTTCCACTTGCCTTCATAGTCTGCTGTTCCTGCTTGTTGATCGATGCGGTCGTAGCCCCCATCAAAACCTGCATCCCAATAGACCCTTCCATTGCCCCAAGGCAAATGACTGTTGAGTTGACGATTGTTGCTGGCATCTACTCCTTCAAAAATGGTGCTGTTGATGGGTTGAACCTCATCGCCCCTAATCCAAAATGAAACCGTTACTTGATCATCAATGTTGTCGAAAGCGCTCGCAGGCACCTTTACTTCATCCACATTATCAAAACGAATAAAACGATCATCGCCGGCAAAGACCAAACTTGTTCCGGAGTTTGTGGCGTCAATTAATGTTTGTTCTGAAGAGGGCGAACTCAAATAACTCATATCGATCAGGATGTCTTGCCCCGGCATCCACGTTTGATCGCCAAAAACACCAATGGGATGCCAGTTATCGTCCTCCAAACTTGTGGCGAAGGAATAAGCTTCGCTCATATCGGCTTCATCAAAGTAGTTTTGCACAGGCATGTTTTCTCCCACCTTGTAGCGAACGTCCAAAAGCTGCAACTCCGAGTTAGAATTGTGGTGAAAGCTGATTTGGTCGAGGTCAAAAGGATTTGCTCCAAAAGCAGCTTCAATTTCTTCGCTCGTGTACACCAACTGCATTCTACCATGAACTGAAGTGCTTTCTATCAATTCTGCCGAGAGGTTTTCGATTCCCGCTCCCAAGACAATTTCCTCACTTGCCGCTGGGGCGAGACCTGTTTCTGGGTCGATAAAGTTGTACCAAAAGGTGTTGTACTGGCGTTGATTGAAAAGCGGCGTGCTGATCAAGTTCGCCGTTTCGAAATCGCTGTTGTTTAAGCGATACAAAGGATGCGTGAGTGCGCTTGAGTCTTGCACACCCGTATGATCGAAAAGGTAGTTGTAGGTGAGGTAATCCCACTCTCCGCAAGGAAAACCAAGGTTACCCGCCGTTCCGTCTTCAAAGCACTTGAGGGTATAGTACATGAGGATTTTCTGGTAGGACTGATCGGCCGAAGGAAATTGAAACCAGCGTCTGCCCGGACTATCATAGGCTTGATCTGGATTATTTTGTTCTTCGAAAGTATAGGTTTGAACAACTAGGGTATCACCTGGGGCTGCAGAAATCAACCCTGAAAAGCCCATGAACAGGGCAAAGAGTATGGCTTGTCTCACGATATTTTGGTTTTAGCTTGCCCCAAGTTACACGATGAAATCTTATCAACACAAAAAAAGATGCACTTAAGTTGAAGGGCAAAGAAATTCACTAAGCGCTTTTTACTTACTTTGGAACACCAACAAAAAAAACACCATTGCGATGAATATTTGCTTTATCATGTACCCTTGGGAAGCTATTAAACCCGAGACCGACAGCACCTTGTGCCTCATCCACGAAAGTGCTGAAAGAGGCCATAGGGTAGCCATTACAACAGCGTCTAACTTGACTATACGCGACAGTATCACCATGTCTTTTTGTCAAGTTCTCGACTCCAAGGTAAAGGTGAGCAAGTCCATTCCCAACTTCTACAAACAAGCCAAGTTCAAAGAGCAAATGCTTCCTTTGGCCGGTTTTGACGTGATTTTCATGCGTGCTAATCCACCTTTGGACAACATTGTATTGAACTTTTTGGACAGCGTGAAGAACGATGTGTTTATTGTCAACAGTGTTGAAGGGCTTCGCGAAGCAAATAACAAGCTTTACACCGCTGCTTTTTACGACCCTACCGGATCCATTATTCCGAAAACCCACGTTTCTAAAAACAAAGATTATTTGCTCACCGCTATTAAAGAAAGCACCGCCGATAAAATGATCATGAAACCATTGAACGGTTATGGTGGTAGTGGTGTTATTGTGATTGAAAAATCGGCCCGATCGAACATCACTTCACTCTTGGATTTTTACATCTCAGGAAAAGATAAAGATGGTGAATCCAACTATGTAATCTTGCAAGACTATGTTGACGGAGCTGAAAAAGGAGATGTTCGTGTTTTGATGCTGCACGGTGAAGCCATTGGAGCCATGCGCCGTGTTCCCAAGCAAGGGGAAGACCGTTCAAACGTGAGCGCCGGCGGAACCGTTGAAAAACACAACCTTACTTCTGAAGAAAAACGCCTTTGCAGATTGATTGGACCACGACTAGTGGAAGACGGATTGTATTTTGTTGGTTTGGATATTATTGGAGGGAAACTCATTGAAGTGAATGTGCTTTCTCCTGGAGGAATTTCTTACATCAATAAAGTAAACAGAACCAAGCTCCAGAAGCAAGTGGTGGATTACTTAGAAGATGTAATTCGCATGAGGGAATCTGCCAGAGTTAGAAAATTAGAATTTAGAAAGGCCGTACAAGATGCTTAGACTTTCCATTCCGGAAATGATCAAACGGATCGAACAGGGCGTTCCGTTTGAAGCTGTTGCAAGAGACAATTCATTCACCATTCGCATTTCCAAGTATGTACCTTATGTATGTACCGCCATTCATGATGGACATGCGTTTAGAGACGAGTTGAAACTCAAAAGCTTGTTAACTGAATACGAAAGATGGTATGAAGAAGACCCCTTCACCGGTGAGTTTATTTCTTCAATGCCCATAGTTTTAACCGGACTCGATTCTCGCTTTGAGTACGACTTGAACCGCGAACCAAGCACAGCAGTTTACAACACCGCTTGGGGTAAAAAAGTTTGGAAAAAACCGCTCACCAAAGCCGAAAAACAACGGAGTTTAAAAAAGCATGAGAACTATTACAAAGTCACCCATGCTCTTATTCATAAATTAGAAGAGCTCTTTGATGCCTGTGTTGTTTACGACATGCACTCTTACAACTACAAGCGTTGGGACAGAGTTGTTCCTGTTTTCAATATTGGAACTTCTGAAATAGACAATAAGCGTTTTGGGGCAACGGCTGAAGCTTGGAGAGAAGAACTCGCTCAAATTGAACTTCCGAATGGCATTGAGAACATTTCAGCCATCAACGACACCTTTTACGGTAAAGGATACAACCTCGCTTACATCACCAAAAACTTTCAAAACACCCTTGTTCTTGCCACCGAAGTGAGTAAGATTTATTGCGATGAGTTAACGGGAGAGCCTTACCCTTTGGTCGTTCGAACGCTGCAAGACCAGTTTAAAACAGCCATTTTAAATCACGCGCAAACCTTCATTCAGCAATTTACCAACTGGGAATACAAACAGAAGGAGCGCCTCTTGTCTCCCGATCTGGAGAAAACCATTCTAAAGATCGATCGCGAGTTGTTTCATTTGGTGAAGGACTTCGAGCTCTTGAATTACGTCAACCCCATTAATGTTGCTCAAGAGAAGAAGAAGTTTTTCGACAGCAAGTGCACCGAAAATCCGGAATTCGTTTATCGTCCCATCAACGTTGATGCCTTCGATTTGAAGCGAAGATTACACCGTTTGGACGTACACAACATCCAAGATGTGAACATTCAAGGACTGTATGAAGGAGCAATTAACGCTTATGTGGATCGTGTAGACATGTTGAGCACGCTTGGATCGAGTAAGTTCATGTACAACTCCTTGAGGTATTTTGGTGAACCCAATGAAACAGACATTGCCAATGCCAAGTTCCTGATTCATTTGCCCGAGGTGAGTGAAGAGGACAAATCGTCCCAGCGCATGCTCAATGTCCAAGATGCGGTGGAAATGTTCAAAGCAGCTTTTGACGACTACGGTTTTCAAGGAAAAATTGAAATTTCGAAGAACATGGTGGCTGCTGCTATGGTCTTGAATCAAAAGAAGAAAGTGGTCTTGAAAAAGGGAGCTACCTTTTCTCCCAAAGAGCTGCGCTTCTTGGTGCACCACGAAATTGGCGTTCACATGGTCACCACCATGAACTCCAACGACCAACCCTTAAAGATCTTCAACCTCGGTTTACCGGTGAACACCTTAACACAAGAGGGCCTTGCCGTGCTGGCAGAATACCTGAGCGGTAACATCACCTTAAAGCGACTCAAAGAACTTGGTTTGCGTGTGATTGCTGCCAATATGTTGGTGAAGGGCTTTGACTTCAAAAAGACCTTCCGCCGTTTGGTGAACGATTACAACGTGGATGTGGACGATGCCTTTTACGTCACTACTCGAATCTATAGAGGAGGTGGATTTACCAAAGACTTCTTGTATTTGAGGGGCTTTCGCGATATCTACCAATTCTGGAAATCGGGAAAAGACCTTGGCCCTTTACTCATTGGTAAAACCTCTTTGGAATACTACGACACCATCACGGAAATGATTGAACGTGGCATTTTAAATCCGCCGAAGTACATCACCAAACCATTTGAACATCCTCAAACTCAATTGAACAACCCCATTTTCGATTACATTGTTAGTGGAATTAGGTAGTTGTAATTTTGCTTCGCGAAGCAAAAAAAGTATAGCCCATAAATGCAGCTAGAGCGCCGTATTCAAGACCAATGAGCCAATAATTCTCATTGAAACCTCCATTGGCGTAATGGCTGTAAGAAAGCACAGCTAGAAAGGACCACAGCGCGGCAAAACGCCATTTCGTGAGTGAAGTAAAGAAGACCAAAGAAACCAAATACCAAGGATGAACGGTGGTGGTGAGCAACAAATACACGCTGTAAATAAGCACCGTTTTTTGGAAGAAGCTGAACTTCGATTTCAAGGCGATATACAAGATGATGAGCAGTGAAATGACCGACAATATTGGTCCGATTACCGCTATCGGCGGATGATAGCCCAAGAATAAACTCCCTACCCAGCGCACCAGGTAGTAAATGCTCGCATTGAATTCGAATTTCTGAAAATACAGGTCGAGGCTACTGCCCCAATTGGCGAAAAGCGCCTGACTCATGAAGGGCAAGAAGAGCAAACCTAGTCCGGCAAGCACAACACCAAAATACGCCGCTGTTCTTTGTTTGAGGATGGGTATAAGCGCAGGAAGGAGCATCAAAGGCAACAACTTCGTGCCCACAGCCAAGGCGAAGAGCACCGCACTTGCGCCCCACTTTCCTCGGATAAAGTAAAGCAAGGCCGCCGCCAAAAAGAGCAGCACCATGCCTTCAAAGTGAAGGTTTCCGCTCAGTTCAACGATAACTAGGGGATTCAAAGCATACCAAACGAGGTCTTCTCTTGGCCGTTGCAAAATGGAAAGGATTTTTGCTAGAAGAAAGAGCAAGGCCGCTTCACCCAGAAGAATAATCAGCCTTAAATAAAGCAACTCCGCATTCACATTGCCATCGCCCAGAAAAGCAGCAATGGCAAAACAGCATTGGTTTACAGGAGGATAAATGGTGTAGTAATGTTTGGAATTGAGTCCATGGTACAAATCCCGTTCTAGCTTTTTCGCGAAGGCGTCATCCCGTGATTCAAGGTAATCGTGAGGCAAGACCAAGTAGGGATTTTCGCCTTCAATCAGCACCCTTCCATCCCAAATAAAGCGGTAAAAATCATCAGAAAGTGCTGGTCCGCTCGCTATAAAAATCAAACGCAAACCCAGTCCAATCCAGATCCACGTTTTCCAATTGAAGAGCGCCTTTTGCTTCACCAAGAAAAAATACCCCAGGAAGAGAAAGGCAAAAGCGCCAATCACCATGTAGGCATCATTGCGGTGCACATCGTAAGCCAAGCACGCAAAGCCAATCGTCATGCCCGCCAAGAGCACCAAGGTTTGCAAGTACTTTGTGCTCATGAATGACTTATTGCATGCTTCACCGAGTAGAAAAACACAAAGCCAAAGCCAAGGGTGAGCATTAGGTGGAAGGGAATCATTCCGAAATCATTCAAGACAAAAGCCAACACCAAACCAGAAGCAAAGTAGAGCGTGAGTAGAGCTTCCACAGCTGTGAGCGGACTAATTTTCACCGCCCTGTATTTCTTGTCAAGCCAAGTTCCTTTTTTCTTGTTGAGGGCGAATTTTGGGGTGCGAACAAAAGGCGTTTTCTTCCCCATGTAGCCTTCTAAAACCGCAATTGAGTTGTGCAAAGACAGTCCCATCGAAACGCTGAGGAACATTGGGAAGTCGCGCAAGAAATACTTCAATTTGCCCTTACGATTGCTTTGTGCCGACCAGTAAAAGTAGCCCAGAATCAGAAACGAGAGCAAGAAAACACTGGCGATATTGAAAAGTTGATCGAAGCGATCTGAGTTGGCCTTAATCACCAACATGGGCAAGCTCAAAAGCGCTGTTGAAAGCACGCAAATGAAGATAAAACTGTTCAGCAAATGGAACACCGCGTGTACTTTAGTGCCCAGCCCTAGCCCTCTTTTTTTGAGCACTTTAGGCAAGTTCTTCACCGCACACTCTGCAGCTCCTTTGGTCCAGCGAAATTGCTGACTCTTGAGGGCGTTCATCTCCGCTGGAAGTTCTGCCGGGGCACCCACATTTTCGAGATAAACAAAGCGCCATCCTTTTAATTGAGCTCGGTAAGAAAGATCGAGGTCTTCCGTAATGGTGTCTGACTGCCACCCTCCTGCATCGATAATGCACGATTTCCTCCAAACACCCGCCGTGCCGTTAAAATTGATAAAGTGCCCGCCCAAATTCCTACCCACTTGTTCCACCGTAAAGTGGGCATCTAGGCCAAAAGCTTGGAGACGGGTTAATGATGAAAAGTCTTGATTCAAATGTTCCCATTTTGCCTGAACCACACCAATGTTGGCATCTTGCAAAAAGTGAGGAATTGTTTTTCTAAGGAAATCCGGGTTGGGAATAAAATCAGCGTCAAAAATAGCCGTAAACTCTCCTTTAGATGCACTTAGTCCGTAAGCCAAAGCCCCCGCCTTGTAGCCCACTCGATCTGGTCTTCTGATGTGTTCAATAGGAAAACCTTGTTCGCGAAGCAGTGCAATTTTAGCTGCCGCAAGTTGAACGCTCTCATCGTTCCCATCATCCAGCAATTGAATTTCCAAACGGTCTTTGGGATAATCCATCGCCACAATAGCATCAATCAAACGTTCTACAACATAAAGCTCATTGAAAACCGGGAGTTGAATTGTAACAAAAGGCCAGGCTTCATCGCTTAATTTTGGCAAAGCAGCATCGTCTTGGTTTTTATTCTTGTTGTACCTCACCGCTAGGCTCAACTGAATCAAGCTGTAGAAAAAAATAAACGTCAGAAACACGCCATAAACAATAATAAGAGCAAGTTCCATTTGCGGTATTTAAGTATAGTTGTAATGATTTTATAACCAGCTAAGATAGTGCCTTTCACTGTGCCCGAGACTTTAGATACGCCAATGCGCTTTTTGTAATTCATGGGCACCTCCGTGAATTTCAAGCCCTTCTTTGCTGCCTTCACCTGCATTTCCACGGTCCAACCATAGGTTTGGTCTTTCATTTCGATAGCATTGAGTGCTTTTGTGGTGATGGCTCTGAACGGACCTAAATCGGTAAACTTCACCCCGTACAGTATCCTCATCATGCTTGTGGCCAGCCAGTTCCCAAAGATCTGTTGGGGCATCATTGCTCCTTTTTCTCTTTGCCCAATCGCTCTCGAGCCTATCACCATGTCCATGCCTTCATAAATAATGGGCGCAACAAGTTCTGGAAGTTGTTCCGGGTAATCGCTGTAATCACCGTCGATGAACACAATAATGTCTGGAGGAAGGGCCTTTGCATTTAAATGAGCAATCCCCGTTAAACAGGCCGCTCCGTAACCTTGCTTCCGTTCTAGAAGCACCCTTGCTCCCGCTTCTGCGGCTACTTTTGAGGTTTGATCGGTGCTGTTGTTATCCACCACCACCACTTCACGCACTTGCGCAGGCAAATCAGCAATCACCTTAGCAATGCTTTGTTCTTCATTCCAAGCCGGTATGATAACATCAATGAGCATGAGCGCAAATGTACGGCTTTCAATTCTCCATGAACATCACAAAAGTGGACGATTTCATTACAAAAATATCACAGCGCTTTGTATCTTTCTCTCATGCGAAACACCCTCTACTTCATTTTATTTGTTTTTTTCGGGCTGATGCTCCTCACAGCTTGCGAGTCAACTGATCCAGAAAAGCCCACCGTACGTTTTGAAAAACCCTTCGATCAACGGCGCGTGAGTTTGAAGCGAATTTTACACGAACGCTTCCAATTCGAGGGCGACTCCAACATTTATAAAGTTGATTTTGAGCGCCGAAACAAAATGAACCACCTCATTCAAGTCAACACGGGAGATACCGTGCTCCGGGGCTATGTGAGCAATAACGACGACCTTTGGGTGGTTTCAGAACCCTTGGATTCAATGGGTTTTCTCATTTGGGGCTTTAGAACAGAAGACGATCTTGTTTATGCTTGGGACTCAAAATTCGAGCAGCACAAGGCCTTGAGTAGCGCTTACACTTCAGAGGGCGTTTTGGATATTGAAAGCGGTGTTTTGATGATCCCCACCAAGGAAGAACAAATCTTAGCGAGCCTCAGGAAAGAACTGCTGCCCATCTATAAAGCAGGCATTCGCTTTGAACGACTCAGTAGGGCCGACGTTCGCGAAGCACTGGAAAGCGATTTTGATGCGGATAGCGACGAAGCACTTGATGAAGAACAGGAAATGGGAGTTCAAGATGCCCATACTCAAGTGCAAAGTGCCATCGTCAACGTTTACCCTCAGCCCGCAAAAACAGAACTCAAGTTAGCAATGGCAACAAGTGACGATTATTTGCTCAAGTGTTTCGACATGAACGGTGCTCCCTTTCAGGATTACGAGAAGAGCGGCAGCACCCTGACTTTAGATGTGAGCGAATGGGACAATGGCACTTATATTCTTGCCGTGTTTAATGCTGATGGAATGTTATTGGACCAGAAGAAGGTGGTGGTTGGGAGGTAGATAGGCTTGTAAAGAGCACACTGAAAGCTGATACGCAACCCCGCTATGGTGAGGATGATGTACCTTTCAGAAAAACAGCTCTAATACAACAACCCCGGCGCGGTCGCCAATTTACAACCTCATCAATTACTTCCCGGGATAGGCTTTCAAACCTTCGCTCAGACACTCCATCGCTGCGCTCAGGGCCTCGGTATTTAGGACGTAGGCAATTCTAACTTGGTTCTTTCCGTGTCCGGAAGTTGAATAAAAACCAGCCGCGGGGGCCATCATCACCGTAGCGTTCTTGTAATCGAAGGACTCCAACATCCACTGGCAGAAATGCTCGGCATCATCTACTGGCAACTCAGCGATACAATAAAAAGCACCGCTTGGTTTCGGACAACGAACGCCAGGAATGGCATTCAAGGCATCAACCACCAAATCTCTTCGTTTCACATACTCGGTAGAAACATCGTCAAAATACTGTTGAGGCGTTGCAAGGGCCGCTTCTCCGGCGATTTGTCCTAAGGTAGGCGGACTCAATCTCGCTTGTCCGAACTTCAAGGCCGTAGCCATCACTTCTTTGTTCTTTGAAATCATGGCGCCAATTCGCGCTCCGCACATGCTGTAACGCTTCGACACCGAGTCAATCAAAATCACATTTTGCTCCAGGCCTTCCAAATTCATCACCGAAAACGGTTTCGCACCATCGTAACAAAACTCCCTGTAAACTTCATCAGCGAAGAGGTACAAGTCGTGCTTCAACACCAATTCACGCAATTGTTCAAGTTCTGCCCTTGAATACAAATAGCCCGTTGGATTTCCTGGATTGCAAATCAAAATTCCTTTTGTCCTTGGGGTGATTTTCGCTTCAAAATCTGCAATCGGAGGAAGAGCAAAACCGTCTTCAATTTTCGCCGTAACAGGAACCACCTTCACGTTGGCCGTTTGAGCAAAACCGTTGTAATTGGCGTAAAAGGGCTCTGGGATAATCACCTCATCTTCTGGATCGAAACAGGTCTGAAATCCAAAAATCAAGGCTTCAGAACCGCCCGTCGTAATCATGATATCTTCAGCATTGACCGGCATGCCGTTTTTTTGGTAGTAAGCTGCCAAGCCCTTACGGTAGCTTTCATACCCTTCGCTGTTGGAGTACTCAATCACCGTGCGCTCAATATTCTTCAAACGGTCGAGCACTACTTGCGGGGTGTTGATGTCTGGCTGACCAATATTCAAATGGTAAACCGTTTTACCTTGCTTCTTTGCTGCTTCTGAAAATGGAACCAGTTTTCGAATGGGTGATGAAGGCATGTGTGCCCCTTTGATTGAGATACTTGGCATGAGCTGAATTTTGTGCTGCGAAATTAAGATATATATCCACGTTGCGAAACATTGAACTTAGGAGAACTTCAAATTCTTGTAAAGCAAAGGCTGCATGGTGTGTTTCATATCGAGCGATGTTAATGGCTTCGCCGGTTTATTGCTGCTGGCGCAGCTGTTTATGCGCTTGCTCGGGGTTTTGGGGCTAAGTAAGGCGGGATGAGTTAGATGCCAGATAGCACCTAATTCGCTTGGGTGTGCTGATGAAATTAATTCCTCCCATATTTCGTTGATTTGAAGCGGAAATACTTTTAAATGCGTGGTATGCTGAAGGTTTTTAAAACAAATTAAAACCGGTAATACATGAATTGGTGCGGACCAATTTTAGGCACTTCATACCATTCATCAATGCGCTCAAAGCCTAGCTTTTCATAAAAGCCCAAGGCTACTTTTCGGGCGTCGCACCAAAGCACTTCCATTCCCTTGGCCTCCACTAGCCTTAATGCTTCTTGTACAATCATTTTTCCCGCTCCGCTTCCACGAACTTCGGGCAAACTCGCCATGGCCCTTAAACGGTATTGCTTTTTATCTTCGATTTTGCTGCTGTGCATTTCAAACAAGGAACAAACAGCCACGAGCTGATCGTCTAAAAAAGCCCCAAGATGAATGGCATCTTCACGTTCGTCAATATCAATAACGCAGTCTTTTTCTTGCTCAATGTGTGGCCACAAAACCCGGTGGCGAACCGGGCGGGTTGCTTCAGCTGAAATCTGTTTCGTCGTCAATATCATTTTCAAAAAATTTCTCCCAATCTCGACGCTCTTGCTTGGTTGGTCTACCTGTACCGTGCGGACGCTCTACACGCTGCAATCGCATCATTTCCAACTTATCTAACTCTTCTTGTGGCGTGAGGTTTTTGCTGTACTCCTCTACCAATTTAGCTCCTACCCTACTGTTTGGAAGGCCGGTAACCTTGTATGTAAAATGTACTGCTCCTTTTCGAAGCTCAATAATATCGCCCACTTTCACTGAACGAGCTGGTTTCACCACTTCTTCATTCACTTTCACCTTGTTTTCCTTTACTTGTGAACTGGCTAAACTTCTGGTTTTATAAACCCTGATGGCCCAAAGGTATTTGTCTACACGCATGAAAGATATTCCAGTTTAAAGTTCGATGATAATTCCAATCGCAGGTAAAACATTTCCGTTACTGGCGTCGAGTAACTGACCAGCGTAACTCCCCGGAGTATTTGGATCTTGTATGGGTAATCCGTTTTCGTCTGTTTGAACCGTCAAAATGGGCTGTAAAGGTGTTACTTGATTGTAAATGTTTTGAATATCCAAAAAGACGTTCAAATTCCACTTATCAAAGAACCATTTTTTATCTACACGGATGTCCAGTTGGTGAAAGGCATTGATGCGCTCTTCATTCAAACGAGAATAATCGAGTAAACCTCTTCGCGCCACATCCCAAACATCGGCACGCAAACTTGATTCTACGTCGTAAGGCGTAAACGGTAATCCGCCTGAAAACTGGAATCGAAAACCGACTTCCCAATTTCGTTTTAACTTCTTGCCTCCGGTTAAGCTGACGATGTGCTGACTGTCCCAACTCGATGGTCGGTAAGCCCCGGTGGCATCTTTGAACTCGCTTCTCACAAAAGTATAGGCCAAAATACCAAACCAGCCTTTGTACAATTTTTGTTGAAGCAAGAGTTCGGCTCCGTAAGCCCGACCTTCAGAAATGGATCGTACCTCTTCATTTCCAATCACCCCAAAATCCGCCCCCAAATTCGCCAAACTGATGCCCTTATCAACACTGAAAGGATATTGGTCGTAATCTTTGAAGAAGCCCTCCACAGAAATAACGGTATTTCGCTCGGGGTAATCGTATTGGAGTCCGGCTACCAATTGTTTGTTGCGGATGTACTTCAAACCCTTGTCGCGGTTCACTAATCGTCCGTTTTCTGTATAGCCCAAAACCGTGTAGGCGGGCAGTTGGTAGTAAATTCCGGTGTTAAAGTTGGCACTCAAGCGGGGTGTCAAGGCATAACTAGCGCTGAATCTTGGCGAGAACTGATTGAGTGGGTTCAACATTTCCGAGGAATACTCGTTGGCATCCATTCTCACGCCGAGCGACAAAACCAAGCGCTCTGCAAGAAAACGCTTGCTGCTTTGGGCAAATGCACCAAACTTGTGCATGTCGAATTCACTGTAGAAATTGAAAGGAACCACGTTTCCATTTTCAAAAGAAAACTCCTGAAAATCACTGCGGTTATTGAACTTCGCATACTCGTAATTCAAGCCGTAAGTGAGCTTCACGCTGTTTTTCAAAAACAAACGGCGCTCTAACCTGAACTTGTTTTCAATTTCCTGAGAGATGTAATCGCGCACCAAAGGCAAGCTCTCGTCGTTGTCAACATGCTTAAACGATCGGTTGTTCAGCATGTTTCTGCTGAGAACAAAGGTCCAACGCCCCTTTTCATCAAATCGGTCCCACTTGGCACCTATCGCGTAGTTCCATTGGGTATCAATCGACAGTACATCGAGAAGGTAACGGTTTCGCTCAAAATCTTCTTCCGTGGGATCTTGACCCAAGTTCAAATTCAAAGAAAACTGATCAATCGCCCCCAAACCAAGCACGGTAATGCGGTTTTTATCGTCGGGCTTGGCGGTCCACTTGAACTGAAAATCGTTGTACGTAGGTAAAAAAGGCAAGCCAATTTGCTCAAACAAGAGCTGGAGATAAGACCTTCTTGCCGACATAATGATCGACGACTTGTCGCCTGTTGGTCCTTCCAAAGTTAAGCCCACATCGCTTGTTCCTACAACCAGGTTCCCCGCCCAGCGGTCGGTTCTCCCTTCTTTAAAACCGAAGTCAAAAACACTACTCAAGGCATTCCCTCTTGTTGCGGGAAAAGCACCGCTATAAAACTCCACGTCTTGAATAAAGTCCACATTAATCAGACCTACTGGTCCGCCAGACGCACCTTGTGTAGCAAAGTGGTTGATGTTGGGGATTTCAATGCCATCGATAAAAAAGCGGTTTTCATTGGCCGCTCCACCTCGAATGATGATGTCGTTTCTAAACGAAGGAATACTGGCCACCCCAGGCAGGGAACGAATGGCTCTAGAAATATCCCTGTTCCCTCCAGGGTTTCTTTTCACCTCATTGATCCCAATTTTCCGAACGCTCAATGGGGCTTCTTCCTTATTAGCAAAACTGCTCGTAGCCACTTCGGCTACCTCCAATTCTACCGCTGCTTCTTCCAACTGAATATCTGCTGTTGCCACCCGGGCATTCGACACTTGGATTTCAAAAACACGTTGCGTTTTGAAGCCAATGAAACTCGCTTCGAGGTTGTAGAGTCCGGGTTCTAGTCCGGTGATTTCGTAATTACCATCAATATCACTGGTGGTTCCTTTTGTATCGCCTTGAATGATCACCGTGGCAAATGGAATGGCCTCGTTGTTCTTCAGGTTGGTGATTTTTCCTTTGATGATGCCGTTTTGAGCCAAAGCAAAGCTCGAAAGCAAGAGCAGTAATAGTGCCGCACTAAAGTTTTTCATGATCTGTGTTATGTGAAAAGAAACACGCTTATACCTGAATAGGTTCAATACAAGTTAAATTTCATGCAAAATAAGCCGTTCGAATCCAACTTCGGGCATGGTATTAAAACTCTAAATCAAGATTTAACGCTATCCGCAGTTTTTCCAAAGCCGGATTCTTTTCCTTCATGGCTTCGTATTTTTCTTTATCGGAATACGGACGAGCATCTCCTTCTTCTGCTTCGAGCACACGAAATTTGAGTTCTAGTCCTGGCGCTTGTAGCTTTTCTCGTAGGTGTCCCAAAAGCTCACTCCGGTAACGTTCCAATAACGGCGGTTGCGTGCTGTTGTTCAAAGACAGGTCGATGGTGTTCTCATGAAGGTCGGGAATATTGGTGGTAAGCAAGGTATAAAACGAGGCTTCATGGGTCTGTTTCACCTGTTCTGCATAGTCTTTCCAAGCGTCTTCAAAGAGGCGTTTATCGATTTTAACTATTGGTCCGCGCGCTTCCTCCTCTGCTATTTCTTCCGGTGTTTGACTTGGTGATGCTTGTTGATGATTGGCCTTTCCAAGTTCTTCTCTCACCACAAACCGTTCATTCGGTTTTACGCGAACGCCTTGTTGCTTTAAAATTCCGGTAGGTTGCGCAATGGGGTTTGGCTTTTTAGAAAAGGCATTAATCACCTCCACTTCTCCTCCTTGGCTTGACGAAACTGTTCCTTTTGCCTTGATAGAAGGCACCAAATGGGCGTTACGCAGGATGGGAACTAGGCGACGGGCTTTTTTTTTTGAGCGATTTGAGCAGCTAGCGAACCGATTTGCATCAAAGACAACTCGATGAGGAGTCGTTGGTTTTTACTGATCTTGTAGCTCTGATCGGCCTTATTGCACACCTCCATGGCTTGGATGAGCCACATCAAAGAAGGTTGCTGCGCTTGCTCGCGGTACCTGGCTTTGAGGTCATCACTTACTTCCATGAGCGAGAGGGTTGCTTCATCGGCACACACCATGAGGTTGCGCAAATGATCGCCAAGGCCAACAATGAAAATGTGTCCGTCAAAACCTGCCTTCAGAATCTCATTAAAAATCAAGAGTGCTTCAGAAATGTTTTCTTCGTGAAGCGCTTGGGTCATTTTAAAGTAGTAATCGTAATCGAGAATGTTCAAGTTACTAATTACCGCTTGGTAGGTCAGTTGATGGTTTGAAAAGGCCACAGCCTGATCGAAGATAGATAGCGCATCTCGAAGAGCTCCGTCTGCTTTTTGGGCGATGATGTGCAGCGCTTCCGGTTCAGTGCTTACTTTTTCTCGTTCAGCAATCATTTGGAGGTGCTCCACCATGTCGTTGATGCTGATTCTATTGAAGTCGAAAACCTGACAACGCGAAAGAATGGTTGGAAGGATTTTGTGTTTTTCAGTAGTAGCGAGTACGAATTTGGCATGTGCCGGTGGTTCTTCAAGTGTTTTCAAGAAGGCGTTGAAGGCCGCCGCACTGAGCATGTGCACCTCATCAATCACATACACCTTATACTTACCCGTTTGCGGTGGGATGCGCACTTGCTCCATCAAGCTCCGAATATCGTCTACACTGTTGTTTGAAGCCGCATCCAACTCAAAGATGTTGAAGGCATATTCTCCTTCAAGATCTTGGTCAAAATCGCCCCCTTCATTTGGCATCCATCCATTAATCGCCTTCGCGAAAATTCGGGCACAAGTGGTTTTACCTACACCTCTTGGCCCACAGAACAAATAGGCATGGCCCAACTGTTCTGAATCAATGGCGCGTTGAAGTGTGGCTTTGATGGACTTCTGTCCAACCACCGTATCCCAATTGTAAGGGCGATATTTCCTGGCCGAAACCTTGTAGGCTTTATTCATAGCGAAATGCAAATATCGCACTTTTGTAGGAGTTGAGGAAAGGGAGTTGTCAACACAGAATAAACATTAAATGAACAGGCTTAAAGCAGCGCTTTGCCTCAATAATTGAAGAAAAGAAGCCTTGAACTTGCCGAATGTCAAAGATTTGGCTACTTTTGCACCCCAAATTTTATAGTAAATAAATCAATTTTTATGAATCGTTACGAGACTGTTTTCATTATGACTCCCGTGCTGTCTGACGAACAGGCAGCGGAAACAGTAAAGAAGTTCAAGGACTTTATTGCTGACAACGGAGGTAAACTCGTTCATGAAGATTCTTGGGGACTTCGCAAATTGGCTTATCCAATTCAGAAGAAGACCACAGGATTCTATCATTTGTTGGAATTTGAAGCACCAGGTGAAATTGTTCGCCCAATGGAGGTTCAATTCCGAAGAGACGAGCGCATTATTCGCTTTTTGACTACCCGCATGGAGAAACACCATGTTACTTACGCGGAATCACGTCGAAACAAAAAAACTCAAACAGCGTCAGCTGAATAACCCTTTCAAGTCCTGAACAATGGCAGATAAAGTAAGATACCTCAATCCTATCCAGATTGAAACTGTTAGAGACAAGTATTGTCGTTTCCGTAAATCTGGAATCAAGTACATCGATTATAAAGATCCAGACTTCTTGTTGAAGTTGTGTAACGAACAAGGGAAGATCCTTCCACGTCGTTTAACTGGAACTTCATTGAAATACCAAAGAAAAGTAGCTCAAGCTATTAAGAAAGCACGTCACTTGGCATTGCTTCCTTATGTTGCTGATATGCTCAAGTAACCCTTTAATCTTAATACATCATGGAAATTATCCTTAAACAAGACGTTGAGAACTTAGGTTCAAAAGACGACCTCCTGATCGTTAAGAACGGTTATGCGAGAAACTACCTTATTCCTCAAGGAATGGCTATCTCAGCTACTCCTTCAGCTAAAAAAATGCACGAAGAGACCTTACGTCAACGCGCGCACAAAGAAGGAAAAATCCTTCAAGAAGCTGAAGCAATGGCAGCTAAGCTAGAAGGCATCACTTTGAAAATTGGTGCTAAAGCTGGTGAGAATGGTAAAATCTTCGGTTCAGTTAACAACATCCAAATCGCTGAAGCGCTGGCTGCAGCTGGATTCGAGTTCGACCGTAAGAGCATTAACATCAAGGAAGACGCAATTAAAGAGCTTGGTACTTACGAAGCAAGCATCAAATTGCATAAAAAAGTAATCAAAACCCTCTCTTTCGAGGTGGTTGGAGAATAAGCCCTCCGATAATCATATCTACTACTCTACGAAAACGGCGGTCCTTTTGGATCGCCGTTTTTATTTTATACCTCAGCGCCCCGAACCATCTCAAGCAGCAATTCGTAATAGCTCCTGCCCTCGGCCTTGCTCTTTAACCAAGTGTAATAGGCAACAGCCTGCAAATCTTCCCTTCTGTCGCTCTGCACCGCCAAGCTCTTTACCAAACGATCAAGAATAATCGGACCAGCAAAGGCTTCTCTGTTCGATAAATAACGCTGCACCCACTCTAGGAAAAGCAAGACCCTGCGGTAAGGACGTTGACTAAAAAACTCCTCAGATAAACTTTGAATCTTCTGAATCCCTTCCATGGCTCGCTGATCTTCGTGCAATTCCACCAGGGCAATCACCTCAATCATCTGCTTCTTTAATACCCATTCTAGGCCCATGTACTCAATGTGCCATTGGGTGCGGTGACGAAAGAGCTTAAAGGTTTCCAAGACCTTATCGAAAAAACCCAATTGAAAATAGAGCACAGCAAGATTCAAGATCAAGTTGTAACGCTCTTTGCTCACGCCACTAAAGGCAGGATGACTCAACATTTCCAAAAGCAACTCTTGGGCCTTGAGTAATTGTCCGGAAAAATTCCTTGTTTGCGCTTCCAAAAGCACCGCCTTACTGAACCAAAAATACCTTCTCGACACCTGCAAACTGTTGATCAATTGGTAGAGCTCAGGCATTCTTTTCAAGGCCAAATCATATTTTCGACAACGGTAATCGGCGTGAGCTAGAAAATACGCCATCTCCACCTCTTGTTCATCACCTTCGTAGCCTCCCGCTGCTGTTATCAGCTCGTTTTGGGCATATAGAAAAGCGCGCAACTCATCAAATTCCTTGGACGCCACCAGCACCGCCCTCATCATTACCGTGAGTTGATGCATCAATTTGGGCTTATTCACTTCATCATCAAGCAAATCATATTCTAAAAGGGTGTTTTGTAAGATCGACATCGGAGAACTCGCTTGGCCAGATTTCTTGCGTTCCCGCAAGCGCACCTGCAGGTGAGTTCGGGCCATCATCATGCGCTGCTCCAACTCCACTTCGGCAATCTTTAACTTCCTTTCCTCCTCTAATGCAAGCACCGCCGCTTCATCTTCCTCACCCGCCATCGCTATCCGCTCGTTCAAGACCCAGTTCTGCATAAAGGTCATGGAACTTTGTTCAGACAAACGATCCGCTCTTTGCAATAAGGAATTCGCCCATTCAGAATGACCATTCTTTGCTAGGTACCGCGATGCACGTATCGACTCAAAAATCTCCTTCTCTGCTTCTTGTTCTTCATTCAAAAGCTCCTCTGAAATATAGCGCACTGTTTGCTGGGCCAAACGCTTTCGAACTCCGTGGTAGGCCGCTCGGGTTTTGTTGTCTAACTTCCCATAAGCCATTAAAACAAAATCATCAGCAGAGAAATCCCCTCTTCGGATGCTTTTCGCCAAAGACAAATCCAATACGCCTTTCCTTCCTCCTCGCGCCTTCAAAAACCTCAAAAACCCATCAAAAGACTTGTGAGTCCATTGCCCTATTACTGCCTCAAGTGGTTTCATACATCCGTTTTTTGTTTTAGAAACCTCTGAATTTATAAATATTAGCTCAACTAATCAAGAGTGTTTTTACATCTGTTCCAGATGAAGTAAATAGAGCAGCTTCTATTCTTCGAATAAGTTTGTCTAAATCAAAACAGAAAACGATGACGACAACAATGATTAGCATTCTATTTCTTGTGTTAGCGCTTCAACTTCTTGGCCTATACTTCTTGCTTCGCATCTCCAATTTCTCTTGGGAAGACCAAAATCTTCAGCAATCCAAAAGGAACAGACAAGATTGGCAAGAGGCACCTGTTGATGAATTTGGACTCTTCTTTAGTTGCAACGAACAGCTTAGTGCTCAACTCAAGGACAAAAGAAAATCGCAAGTAAAAAGCACCATCGACAGGAGCTACCAACAACTACAGCATTGGTCAAAACCAAAGTTAGCCCATCAATTCCAAAGCTTATTAAAACCCCTTTTCTGCGCCATACTATTCGCCCTCTTTTGTCTCTTCGCCATCCATATCAGCAGAACACATGGCAAAGGTGAAATGAAAAGCATCGCACAAAAAATTGTCGACAAGGCCCAAAGCTACTAGCGTTCCAACTTGAAGAACAGCTTCTTTTTTCCGTCCTTCGGGGCATGCAAATCAAACTCCTATTCTTGGTATTCATCCTAGCAATTCCAATCTGTGGCTACAGTCAAATACGCATTGCTAAACTGAACACCTCTGGTGCCGCCTTTGGAGTTGTAGGCTTGTCTTTCGAGAAAGTTCAAAAGAAACAGTATTCTTGGCAAATTGGGCTGAATTACCGGCCGAACATGAACGGACCATCAAGCTTACTCGACCGCAGTGATGAAGGTTTTAACTTCAGTGAGGGGAAATCAACATTGATGGGCCTTCATTTAGAATACCGCTTCTACACCGAGAAGGCCCGAAAAATGGAAACGAAACCCTACTTCGGCCTCTTCAGCATCGCTCAAACCATTCAATTCGAAAGTACACATGATGGTCCGCTCAAAACAAACACCACAGGAACTTACCCCATAGAAACATCCTGGATAAGGGCCGGATTGGGACTGGAATACGGCGTTCAATGGATCCTGAAGAAACGCATCAGCATCGACTGGACCATCCTTGGTTTTGGCCTGTCTTGGAATCAAATCCAAAGCGACTTGTTTGGCGACGACAGCTTAAATGTTGGTCGCTTCGAAGACCTCATTGCAGGTACTCCTTTTATTGGCAACCACCTGCTTTACAAACGCCAAGAGGAAGACTACCGGGCAGAAAGCACCTTTATCGGTGTTATCCCAAGAGCAGGAATAAAATTGGGACTTTTGTTTTAGCGGGCTTTGGTACATTTGTTCTCATGAAGTTTGAACTGAATTCTGAATTCTCGCCCACGGGAGATCAACCGGAAGCCATTCGCCAATTGGTTGAAGGCTTGGGTGATGGAAGTAAATATCAAACCTTACTTGGTGTAACAGGTTCGGGGAAAACATTTACCATGGCCAATGTCATCTCCCAAACACAGAAGCCCACCCTCATTCTCAGTCACAACAAAACACTCGCAGCCCAATTGTATAGCGAGTTCAAAGAGTTCTTCCCGAATAACTTGGTGGAGTATTTCGTGTCTTATTACGACTACTATCAACCAGAGGCCTTCATCCCAACGACGAATACCTATATCGAAAAGGACTTGGGCATCAACGAAGAAATTGAGAAACTGCGCTTGAGTGCTACTTCTGCCCTTTTGAGCGGACGTAGAGACGTGATTGTGGTGGCATCCATTTCCTGCATTTACGGTATCGGAAACCCCGTTGAATTTCACAAAAGCGTTATTCCCGTGGAAGTTGGTCAGAAAATTTCTCGAGACAAATTCCTCTATTCGCTTGTTTCCAGTTTGTACAGCAGAACACGGGCAGACTTTAATCGTGGTAATTTCAGGGTGAATGGAGACACGGTGGACATCTTCCTCGCTTATGCTGATCATGCCATTCGGGTTTCTTTTTGGGGTGATGAAGTGGAAAGTATTGAAAGCATCGACCCCGAAACAGCGCAGCACCTGCATTCTTTTGAAAGTGTGCAAATTTATCCGGCCAACCTCTTTGTTACCGGAAAAGACGTAATGAAAGAGGCCATTTGGGAAATCCAAGCCGAGTTGGTGCGTCAACTTGAATTCTTCAACAATCAAGGGAAATACATGGAAGCGAAACGCCTTGAGGAAAGGGTGAATTACGACCTCGAGATGATGCGTGAGCTGGGCTATTGTTCAGGAATTGAAAACTACTCTCGTTTTTTCGACCGCAGGGAAGTGGGTCAACGCCCCTTCTGCTTGCTCGATTACTTCCCAGACGATTACCTCTTTATTGTTGATGAGAGTCACGTTACCATGCCACAAGTTGGGGCGATGTATGGTGGGGATCGATCGAGAAAAGTGAATTTGGTTGATTACGGTTTCCGCTTGCCTTCAGCCTTGGATAACCGACCATTGAAGGGAGATGAGTTTTACGAACTTTTGAACCAAGTGGTTTTTGTGAGTGCCACGCCAGCCGACCACGAACTGGAGCTGAGCGAAGGGATTGTTGTGGAACAAGTCATTCGTCCAACCGGCCTCCTAGACCCCCCCATTGAGGTGCGGCCTTGTGAACACCAAGTGGATGATTTGATTGGCGAAATCAGGAAAACCATTGAGCAAGGCGACCGCATTTTGGTAACCACACTCACCAAGCGCATGGCCGAAGAATTAGCGAAGTACTTTGACCGACTCAGTATCAAGTGTCGATACATTCACTCTGAGGTAAAAACCTTGGATCGGGTTGAGATTTTGCGTGAGCTGCGCGATGGGGCTTTTGATGTTTTGGTAGGCGTCAACCTACTTCGAGAAGGACTCGATTTACCCGAAGTGAGTTTGGTAGCCATCATGGATGCCGACAAAGAAGGATTCCTCAGAAACAACAAAAGTTTGACCCAAACTGCGGGTCGTGCCGCGAGAAACGTAAATGGGCGGGTAATCATGTATGCCGATAAGGTGACCGACAGCATGCGTCAAACCATCGACGAAACTGCTCGAAGACGACAACGACAAATGGAGTACAACGAGGAAAACGGCATTACTCCTCAACAAATTGTCAAAAAGAAAACCAGCATTTTCGAGCAAAACAAACTTGTTTACGACCGACCAAAAGCCTACATCGAGCCCGAACGAAATGCCGCAAACAGCATTGCTGCAGACCCTGTGATGCAGTACATGAGTGCCGATAAATTGAAAAAAGCCGTAGAACAAACCAAGAAAAAAATGGAAAAAGCGGCCAAAGCACTCGATTTCATCGAAGCCGCAAGATTGCGCGACGAAATGTTTGCGCTTCAGGGCTTAGTGAAAGAAAAGCTTGCTGAAAAGTAAAGCAAGACCTTGGACCGCGCTTTGCAACAATCTGCTTCATTAGGAATCCTTGAAAAGAGGGAAGTATTCACTTTCTGAGCCAAGGATAAATGTTAAATTTGAAACATGCATCATTTTAAATACCTCGTCGTACTGCTCTTTGGACTCGCTGCATGCAAGTCGGCACAAAAAGCAAGTCTCGAAAATCAGGGTGAAAACACCACTGAAAACGTGTCCATGGAAAACAATACCTACCCTAAAGTGATTATAGATATGAAGCGTTTTAGTGAGGAGAGCGACCCCTTCACCCTAAAATCTCATGAAATCAATGGGGATACCCTAAGCTTAGTTGTAAGTTATAGTGGTGGATGCCAGGAACACAGCTTTGATTTAATTGGGAATGGATCTTATGCTAAATCACTTCCTCCGCAGAGCCGACTTCGACTGATTCACAATGGCAATAACGACAATTGCCGTTCATTGATTGAAGCAAATCTGAAATTCAACGTAAAAGAATTGCGCTACCCTGGAACAGATGTCTTGGTGATTTTTGTTGAAGGCAGCGACGAAAGAATAATGTACCGTTATTAAAATAGACCTAAATAGATGAATAAATTATTTACCCTAATCTTCGCCCTCTTTCTTGTTGCGGGCAGTCAAGCTCAAATTAGTCAAGGAGGAAGCCCTGAACGTTGGGATTCTGATTTCACCTTCGACGTAAGCCAACTACCGAAATACGAGAGTGAGGTCTTGAACATGGATTTGATTCGCGCTCAAGATGAGATTTCAGATCAGTTGAAAGATGTCCCTTACCGCTTTGGAATTGAGCTGGAAACGAGCATTGATGTTCGCAACGAAGCACTTTATGAAGAAGCTGGAAATGGAGACCGCATTTACTACTACATGATTTCTTGTCCAGATGCGGAAAGCATTTCAATGGTATTTGACCAATTCGACCTTCCTCTAGGTGCCGAGCTGTACATTTGGAACAGTGATAGAACCGACTTCATTGGGGCTTTCACTTCGCAAAACAACAAAGAATGGGATTCATTCGCTGTGGGTGTAGTGCACGGAGATCAAGTCATTCTCGAATACCACGAACCTTACAAGAAAAGAGGTCAAGGAGCTTTGAATATTGGCACCATAATACATGGTTACAGAAGTATTTTAGAGCGACTAGAAGCTGTTCAAGAAGAGTACAATAGAGGTCCGTTTGGAAACTCTGGTAATTGCAACATCGGTGTTAACTGCCCAGAAGGTGCAGATTGGCAAATCGAAAAAAGATCGGTTGCTTTGATTGTATCAGGAGGTTTTGCTTCTTGTTCAGGAGCACTTGTGAACAACACCGCTCAAGATGGAACACCGTATTTCCTCACCGCGAATCACTGTTTAGGTGGACAAAACAACTGGGTATTTTACTTCAATCACGAAGCTCCAGAAAACAACTGCGACGGAAATTCAGGCCCAACAAACCAAAGCATTTCTGGTTCAACCTTAAGAGCTTCAAACAGTGCTTCTGATTTTGCCTTGCTCGAATTAAGTCAGAATGTTCCCGACAATTTCAATCCTCAGTTTGTTGGTTGGGATAACAGCGATGACGAAACCGTTACTTCAGCAGTAGGCATTCACCACCCATCTGGAGATTTAAAGAAAATCTGTTTTGAAGACGATGCTCCTTTCCATAACAACACCGCTGGTGCTGCGGTTTGGTTCATCAACCAATTGGAAGATGGTGTTACAGAAGGTGGGTCTTCTGGTTCTCCTTTATTCGATCAAAACCACAGAATTATTGGTCAACTATACGGTGGAGCAGCCGCCTGTCAAGGAAACAACAATAATGGTCAGTTTGATTATTACGGTCGTTTTGGCGTAAGCTGGGATGGCAATTCCAGTTCAACTCGACTTAGAGATTGGTTAGACCCATTGAACCTTGGTGTAACAGTATTGGACGGATGGCCAGAAGGAGCTGAAGTATTCGCTCTTGACGCCGCGGCGGGGAGTTTTGACGACATCGACAACCAGGTTTGTGACGCTGTGTTTGCACCGGTGTTTAGCCTGTTTAATAGTGGAAGCACGACCCTTACGAGTATAACAGTGAACTACACTTGGAATGGTGTTGCACAACCTTCATTTAACTGGACAGGAAATCTCGCTCAAAATCAGAGCGAGTTGGTGTACCTGCCTTCCTTGAATGGTGTTGGAGGAACAAACAACTTAGAAGTAACGCTCACCGCTCCTAACGGTGGAAGCGATGAAGACCTCAGCAATAATACCCTAACAACAAGTTACGAAGGATATGCTGGTGCTACAGTGGAAATGGTGGTTTCTATTACAACAGACGAATATGGTTCTGAAACCACATGGACTGTAACTCAAGGTGGAACAACCTTTGGTTCTGGCGGTCCATATTCCGACGATACCGATGGTCAAATCGAAGAAAAAACCCTTTGTTTGCCCGCCGGGTGTTATCAGTTCAATATTTTCGACACTTATGGTGATGGCATTTGCTGTGAATATGGTGAAGGACAATACCGCATTGTTGCCCCGCAGGGAATCATTGCTTTTGGTGGAGAATTTACTGATGACGAAAGCATCACCTTCTGCACTGATGACGGAGTAAATGTAAATGAAGTAAGTGAAATAAATTTCACCCTTTACCCCAACCCTGCTGACGACAAAGTGAGCATTGATTTACCAGAAGGTTTTGCTGCGAATAGTGTTCAGTTGGTGAATAACCTCGGCCAAGTGATCCTTGATCGCGAGGTGAATCAAAACAACACCATTAACATCGACCTCAGCGAAGTCGTTAGAGGCTGGTATACCGTGCGTGTAATTAATGGAAGCAGCGTGTTAACTCAGAAATTGATTATTCAGTAAGCTATTTTAATATAGCTGTTCATAAAAAGGCGACCAATGGTCGCCTTTTTGTTTTCCACAACAGTAGATGCGTGTAATTTTGAGCTAATGAAAGCCATCACTGTTTCTTTTTATGAATCGCTGAGTACACTTGATTGGATCTTGTTAGGCATACTGCTTGGCGCTTTCCTTATTCAGTTGTTTTACCAGCTTTACTTCTTTGTAAGAATTGCCTTATGGAAGCATCGGGAACTAGGAGTACAAACACCACCGGTTTCAATTGTAATTTGCGCTAAGAATGAAGAAGAGAACTTACGAAAACTGATTCCTGTATTGATGGAACAAGATTATCCTGAATTCGAATTGGTGATCGTTAATGACAATAGCTGGGACGATACAGAGGACATCTTGAAAGCGTTTCAGGTCAGCTACCCCAACTTGCACTGCATTCATTTGAATGAGGAAAAGCAGATGATGATGGGGAAAAAATTCGCCCTTACCTTAGGCATAAAAGGAGCTAAACACGAACAGCTTGTGCTTAGTGATGCCGATTGCAGGCCAACGAGCAATAAGTGGCTAAGGTACATGGTGAATGAAGCAGAGGAAAAGGATATTCGTTTGGGCTTTTCTCCTTACAAGAAAACAAAAGGACTGTTGAACGCGATGATACGATACGATGCTTTTCAAACCGGCTTGACTTACCTGTCTTTCGCCGCTGCTGGAACTCCTTATATGGGAGTGGGCAGAAACTTATCGTACACAAAATCACGATTTTTCGCCAAAGGAGGTTTTAAAAGACACTATCACATTGTAAGTGGAGATGACGATTTGTTCATCAAAGAGAATGCAAACAAGTCGAATACCGGTATTGTATTTCATCCAGATGCGCAAACCATTTCTACTCCGAAAGATAGCTGGAAAGCCTGGTGGGCGCAGAAGAGACGCCATTTGACAACAGCCCCACATTACAAATTTATTCACAAGACCTTACTGGCTTTATACCCTCTTAGCGCTTGCTTGTTGTGGTTGACTGGTATCATCTGGAGTGTTATGCACATGGAGTTTTTAATAGCTGCTGTACTTATTGCACTCAGATACATCATTCAATTCATTACTTTTAGAGGAACAATGAAACGTTCAAATCAATTAGCTTTGTTTTGGACGAGTCCTTGGCTTGAAGCTATGTTATGGATCATTAATCCTGTGTTATGGATGTCAAATCTATTCGCCAAACCGAAACAATGGAAGTAAATAATCACCTGTCTGATAAAGCGAAGAAGGACTATGACCTTGTCAAGTCTGCTTTAAAAAACAAGGACCAACGAGCTTATGCTGAGTTAATGGACCGTTACCGCGAGTCCATTTACTTCATGTTGTTGAAGATGGTAAATAACCGGGATGATGCTGATGATTTGACCATTGAAGCCTTTGGAAAAGCCTTTAAACGCTTGCACCAATACACGCCAAAGTTCGCGTTTTCGACTTGGTTGTTTAAAATTGCTTCGAATAATGCCATTGACTTTATTCGTAAAAAGCGAATTCAAGCGCTTTCTTTGGATGCCGGTTTCACCAATGATGACGGCGAAAGCATGGAAATAAGTATTACTGATGGCGACCTCGACCCAATTCAGGCCTTGCAGAAAAAAGAGCGTGTTGACAAAATGCGTGAAGTGGTAACGCGCTTAAAGCCGAGATACCGTCAGCTCATTGAACTTCGCTATTTCGAAGAGTATTCTTATGAAGAAATTGCAGAAGAACTCGATATTCCACTTGGAACGGTAAAAGCACAGCTTTTCAGAGCGCGCGACTTCTTGTTCCAAATTCTCAAAAACACACGAGACACACTATAATCGTATGCCTTTAACCGTCGATCGGATCGTTCACTACTTTCCGGATCTCGAACCCATTCAAATCAAACAACTGGAAGAACTTTACCATTTGTATGAATTTTGGAATGCCCAAATTAATGTGGTTTCGAGAAAAGATTTTGAAAACCTCTACGAAAAACACGTCCTCCATTCGCTTGGAATCGTAAAAGCCATGCGCTTTTCAAAAGGGAGCAAGGTCTTGGATGTTGGCACTGGCGGAGGCTTCCCCGGAATCCCCTTAGCGATTTTCTTTCCTGATGTTCAATTTACCTTGGTGGATAGCATAGGTAAAAAAATTAAGGTGGTTGAAGCCATTAAAGAAGCCCTCGATCTTGAAAATGTGCTACCAATGCACGCTCGCGCAGAACAGGTAAAAGGTCAGTTCGACTTTGTGGTATCTCGAGCAGTAACCAAGCTCGATGAGTTCATCCCATGGGTGAGAAATAAAATCTCGAACAAACAAATCAACCCTTTCCCAAATGGGATCCTCTATTTAAAAGGAGGCGATTTAAGAGAAGAAATAAAAGCAGCCAAAGCCGATACCGAAATCATTCCACTGAAAAAGTATTTTGATGAAGAATTCTTTGAAACGAAGGCAGTGGTGTACGTCAAATTAAAATAATCCCAAGTCCTCGATTTCATGGAAAAGCAAACACCCCAAGTCGTAGAAAGAACTCGCCCAATAGACATCATCTTGCTGATTACGCTGGCTTATTGGGCCGTAATTCACATCATCAATGGAATTCTTAATGCTTTTGTAGAAGATTGGTACAGCACGCCATTGAGGCTTGTCATGGCCACTCTATGGTTGGGGTTTGGGCTCTCTCCTTTTGTGTTTGCTGCTGCAATAAGAAACATGCCATTGAAAATCATCGGCATTATTTTCGCCTTTGTGGTTTTTGCATTTGTGGCCTACGGACAAATTGAATGGATCATCTATTCGCTCAAGGAAGACCTTGAATTCTAAGTTTCTCTAAAAACAAAAAAGGACCCTTAAATGGAGCCCTTTCCTGTAAACCTGCAAGGAAAATTTTGAAACCAACGCAGTCCTGGAAACTGCGTAACACTAAAAAGACGTATGCTTTTATGTGGGGTTGCCTCTTCGAGAAAACTTTTTTTCTCAAGGCGAAAATTTATATCCTACTCCTCTGACGGAGAAAAAGTGTTGAGGTTGCCTAGGGTTGGGCTCAAAGTACTTTCTGAAGGCCAAAATGTAGTTGTCAATTGTTCTTGTTGAAGGGAATACATCGTAGCCCCAAATGCTCTCTAAAATCTCTTCCCTGCTCACCACCTCATCTTTCTTCTGAATCAAAAGTTTCAGTAGCATGATCTCTTTTTTAGACAAGGCCCTTTCTTCCCCGTCTTTATCTATAATGCTGTAGGTTTTGAAATTGACTTTACACGGACCAAATTCAAAAACCTCAATGGAAGCGAGACTTTGTTGCCGGGTATCTTTACGTGAAATGAGCTTTGAAACGCGAACGAGCAATTCTTCCAAATGAAAAGGCTTACTCAAATAATCATCTGCCCCCAACTTAAGGCCTTCCACTCGTTCTGGACCCGTATTCTTTGCCGTAAGGAACATGATGGGCGTTTTATTCCCCTCCAAACGCACCGTTTTACAAATCGTGAAACCGTCGATTCCGGGAAGCATAACATCCAACAACACCATATCAAAACGTTGGTTGCGAAGCGCTTCTAGTCCGTCCGGACCATTATCAATTGCCACCACTTCATAGCCTTCCATTTCTAGATTTAGGGTGATGGCTTTTCGCAGTGCCAATTCATCTTCAACAAGAAGGACACGATATTTTAAATCAACTTCATTCACAGCTCATGGCTTTGTACCTTTGGCAAAAGTAGAAAAGGAAAAGCATGTCTGAACAATCATTTCTTGAAGAGATCAACAAGGGCACCAAAAACACGCTTGGCGAAAGCCTTGGAATGAAGCTCACCAAGTTGGAAAAAGGCTATGTGGAAGGAACAATGCCCGTTGACCACCGCACGCATCAACCCTATGGTTTACTTCATGGTGGTGCCAGCGCGGCCTTGGCTGAAACGCTTGGTTCCGTAGGTTCACACTTCCTTGTTCACGAAAACGGTAGAGCCGCTGTTGGGGTTGAAATCAATACCAATCACCTCAAAGGCATCAAGAGCGGAACGGTAACTGGAAAAGCGAAGATCATTCACCAAGGTGGCAAACTTCACGTTTGGAACATTGACATGGTGGATGAACAAGATCGACTGATTGCTGTTGCTCGTTTAACCGTAATGATTATCCCGAAAGTCAATGCCTAATACCACTGCGCTTGTAGCCTACCGCTTACCGCATGAAACGCGTTCTTTTTTGCTTCGCGAAGCAAAACAAGGAGACCATTGGTTTGAAGCGAAGGCCTTCATTCCTTCAGCACCCAAGTTTCGCTTTGTTGGACATCGTACAAGCTATGAATACCAAGCAAATGCGCTTAATGAAGCGCTTCAGAACATCATCATAAAGACAAAAAACACATCGCCCACAACAAAAGAAACACACCTTGAAAATTGCCGGCTTGCTATTGAAAAATTGAGTAAGAAAGTATTGGATAAAGTGGTACTAAGCCGAGTGCACTATTTCCCGCTTGGGCAGGCGAAGGCAGACGAACTTTTTTCCGCTCTTTGTGAAAACTACCCCAATGCTTTTGTGTACTTCCTCATTCATCCGGAGCTTGGAGTTTGGTGCGGTGCTAGTCCGGAAGTCCTCATTGACAAAAATGGCAGCAGCTACGAAACCATGGCTTTGGCCGGAACCATTGATACCACCTCCCCTCGCGAATGGACCGCAAAAGAGTTCAAAGAGCAACAATTGGTGAGCGATTATATTGAGCAACGTTTAAGTGCGCTTTCGCCAAGTAGCTTGAAAGTTCACGAACGCACGGAACAGCAAGCTGGCCACTTGAAGCATTTGAAAACTCAAATTGATTTTAACTACAGTGGAGAGCTTAAAACGCTACTTTCCTTCCTCCACCCTACTCCTGCCGTAGCCGGAACGCCCTTAGACCAAGCCATTGATTTGATTCTCGAATTAGAACAACACGAGCGCGAACTTTACACCGGTTTTTTGGGTTTAAACGTTGATGAGAAATCATCTACTTACTATGTCAACCTCCGCTGCATGCAGTGGACAGGACAAGGGTATTTACTTTACGCCGGAGGTGGCATAACGAGTGAGTCTTCCCCTTTATCTGAGTGGCAAGAAACCAATTCTAAGCTCCAAGTACTTCAAGGCGTGCTTGAAAAGTTGTAAACTTCGACCAGAATTCTGTAAATGCAAAGCAACAAGGAAAACGTACAAGATCTTATCTCCATTCTCGTGCAGAGTGGCTTGAAGCACGTGGTTATTTCTCCAGGGTCGAGAAACGCTCCCATTTCATATAGCTTTTATCATCATCCTGAAGTGGAGTGCTACTCTATTCCAGACGAAAGGGTTGCTGGGTATTTTGCCCTAGGAATGAGCCAGTTCATCAAAGCTCCTGTGGCGGTTGTATGCACTTCTGGCACAGCAGCATACAATTACGGTCCGGCCGTTGCCGAGGCCTTTTTCCAAAAAACCCCATTGATTGTTCTCACCGCAGACCGACCAGAAGAGTGGATTGCACAGGGTGAAGGTCAGAGCATCTTTCAAAACGAAATTTTTGGGAAACACGTGCGCTTTTTTGCTCAGCTGAAGGAGTCGAGCGACAAGCAAGCCCGTTGGTTCAACCAGAGAAAAATAAATGAAGCTTGGGAAGCCTGCACTTTACGAACGCGCGGACCAGTTCACCTCAATATTCCTTTAAACGAACCCCTTTATGATTATGCCGATCGCATAGAACAAGCACCGGTCAAGCGCACCATGGACATGCAACACGCTTTGAGTGAATCCAATTGGGCCCTCATCGCGAAGCAAATCTCCAGCACAGAAAAAGTCATGATCCTCATTACTCAAAACGCCGACTTGGTGAACCCTGAGGATTTGGACAAGGTGGCCGCGCTCAACAATGTTTTGGTACTTACAGAGAGTACAAGTAACGCATCTAGTGAGCACGCCATTACTTGTATTGACCGCCTTCTTGAGGGGAATTCTAAGGAAGAACTGAGTGGGTTCATCCCTGATTTACTCATCACCATTGGGCACAACATCATTTCGAAAAAAATCAAAGCGCTGCTCCGAAGTCATCCTTTAAAGCACTGGCATGTGGACGAAAGTGACCGTTTTCTAGACACTTTTCAGCAACTAGAAACCACCATTCCCGTGAACGGCAAAGACTTTTTAGCTCAAATGGCGCTTCGAGTTGAAACCACTATAAACAGCAAGTACCATCAATTTTGGATGCTTCGCGAAAAGGCGATTCAAAAGAAGCACAGCGCAGTGCTTGCGAGCATGCCTTTTTCAGACATGAAAGCTTTTGAATTGATTTTGGCGGCAATCCCTGAGCAAACCGACCTTCAGATGGGCAACAGTTCAGTGGTTCGATACATTCAACTTTACAATTCTCGCAGGGACCTTCGTTACTATGGAAATAGAGGAACCAGTGGCATCGATGGATGTACCAGCACCGCTATTGGATTTGCATTGCTTAATGAACGAGTAACAAGCTTAATTTCTGGAGACATTGCCTTTTTCTACGACCACAATGCTTTTTGGCATGAACACCTTCCATCAAATCTCAAAGTTATTGTAGTGAACAATGGAGGTGGTGGAATTTTCAGAATCATTCCTGGTCCGGCCAGCTCCAATGCGCTTGACGCTTGTTTCGAAACACCACATCAGCGCAGTGCAAAAAGTACCGCAGAAGATTTCGGTTTACCTTATTTTTCAGCGGAGAATGAGGAAGAATTAGCTGAAGGATTGCGTGCCTTGTATGCTAGTGATGGCTGCAGTATTCTTGAAATTTTCACACCTCGTTTAGAGAACGACCAGGTCTTACATCGCTACTTTGCCGCTTTAAAAGCCTAAAGTCAGCGCTTTTGTTGCCTCAACCAAACGAGGGCTTCTTGTTCTGACGAGAAGGTCATTGTAGGCAATTTAGGTTTGTTGTGTTTGATGTAGAAATTGATGATTAATCGTTTTGCTAAAGAATCCAGCACAAAAGCATCGGCTTTGGACCTTGAGTTTCTATTGGGATCTGACATCCATTTTTTGGCACTGGGAAGAATCACCACATCGTCTTCCAGCACGATTAAGGTTTTGAACACCTTCAGTCCAATTTCTTGAAGAAAGTCGTGCAGGTATTGAGCTACTTCCACCCCAATTTCTTGTTCGCGCTTAAGTACAACTCGAACGATATGTTCATCGAGTATTTCAATGCTTGTTTGTTCGAAATCTTTCTTCACTCCACCCACAACTTCACCTATTCAGCTTTGTAATATCATAATTCATCGACACAATAACAAAACTCATAGTACAATGATACAAATTTACTTAATCCGAACTACCTTTGTTTTATGGAAAAAGTAGGTATTTGGCTCTCCGCATTTCGACTTCGAACCTTACCCTTGGCGCTCTCTTCTATTTTTATGGGAGCAGCTATTGTTTCAGATCCCCCTTCAGACTTTGTTCTTACACTTAGCCTTGCCGCTTTAACCACTTTGTTCCTTCAGATTTTATCGAACTTGGCCAACGACTATGGCGATCATCAAAATGGGGCAGACAATGACAAAAGGGTTGGTCCAGCAAGAGCCGTTCAATCTGGCGACATCTCTTCCAAGGCCATGTTTAAAGCCATGCTTATTTTTAGTGTTTTAGCCTTAACAAGTGGTTGTGCCTTGCTTTACAACGCCTTTGACCAAGAACAGGGATTGCTTGCGTTCATTTTCTTCATCATTGGCTTATTGGCCATTGGTGCTGCTTTGAAATACACTGCTGGCAAAAACCCCTATGGTTACCGCGGTTTAGGCGATATTAGTGTTTTTGTTTTCTTCGGCTTGATAGGGGTTGCTGGCACCAATTTTCTCTTCACCAAAGACTTTGATCTCATTGCTTTACTTCCCGCTTGTACCATTGGTTTTTTATCTGCTGCAGTGCTCAACTTGAACAACATGCGGGATATTAATGGCGACCGAGAAAGTGGCAAACGAACCATTGTTGTTCTTATGGGGAGTAAGCAGGCAAAAATGTATCATTATGCGCTCATCTTTTCTGCTTGGATGAGTTTGCTCTTGTTTTTCTTGCTGAGCGATCTCAATTCTTGGGCCTATTTGGCATTTATTTTCTTCCCTATTCATCTTGTTCATCTCAAAAAAGTAGCTGCCGTTCAGGTGCCTGCAGATTTCGACCCTGAGCTTAAAAAAATAGCCTTAAGCACTTTCGGAATTAGTTTCATCTTACTCTTGCTCGCTGTCATTTCTTTGTAACTTCGCAGCGCTACATCTCTCCTAACTTTTATTTTTATTCAATAGGGGTTTCACTTTAAATGTTTAGCAAGTTCCTTAAAGCTTGCTCTGAACTATGAATACAACTAAAAGCTATTATTCAGGAGCAGATTTGCTCTTGGGTGTTTTATTGATCATGCTGTGTATTGGACTTTTTCACCTGGCTGAAATCAACATCTATCACGGTGTTGCGAGGGAAAGGTTCAGCTTGTTTTTTGACATCCCTTTAGCCATCTTTTTGTTCCTTCAAGCTGTTCGTCTTTCATACACTGAAAAAGGGGGAATTGGCATTATGAGAAGGAAGCGACTCTTATTCTACCAAGGACTCATTCTTGGCGCAATAGGTTTATTGCAATGCTTTGTTTTTGAAAGCTCATTGTTCTTATTACTTGGAATAGTGCACCTTTTTTTGGCCTTAATCATGACCATAAGCACTTATTTGGTTTCCATTTTGTTTTTAGCTGCTCTCTTTACCGCTCATTACCTTCAATTTACAGAAAAACCCTGGTTAGTTCAAGGAAGTTCTTCGCCAGCTTTGAACATCTTGGGGCTTGTAACCTTGAGGGGCTATTATAGCATCTTTCCTTGGATCTGCTTTTCTTTAGTAGGGCTTATTTTTGGCAGAATCAAACTGTCATTTATGTCGGTAATCGGCATCCCTCTTGCCATTGCTCTTGTGCTTCTTGCTCTTTTTACAGAAAGCCAATTAAAAGACATGTTCACCCTTGCTGCTAATCCAAATTTATTTCAGCAAGGCCTCGAAGGTCCGAACTTTTTCCTCCCCTCCTTCTTTCTCGTAGGTTTAGCCTTTGGAATGGCCATTTGGTACTTCTCCATTAAGCTGAACTCCAATAAAAAATGGAATCCCTTTGGCATTATTGGGTACATGAAATACAGCATTCTGATTTTTGCTGGAATCTATCAAGTTGTTATCGCTCTTTTTCTTCCTCAAGACATTAGCCAGCAGGCGATGATCGTTATGCAGCTTGCTTTTTGGTTGGTCGTGCTTCCTTTCTCGTATTTTTGGCGAAAACATTTCAAACTTGGTCCTGTTGAACAAGTGTTCAAACGACTTTACTAGCACATGTATAATCTACAGTTCTCTTATCGCTATCATCCATTAAAATTCATTAAGCCTGCTACCACCTCTCGAGATACCCTTACTGAGAAACCCTCGTGGATCATTAGAATTAGTGCTGAAAACGAAGAGGGAAAGAGGATTACAGGTTACGGTGAAGTGTCCATTATTGAAGGCTTAAGCGTTGAAAACAGCGCACAAATCAAGCAGGAGCTCTCCAAGATTGAACAGCAGCCAAACAGCTTGTTAAGCGACAATTACAATCACCTTCCCGCCTTAAAATTCGCCATCGAAACAGCCTTGATGGATGCTCAAACAGATCATCATTGCCTTTTCGACACGCCCTTCACCAGAAGAGAAAAAGCCATTAACATCAATGGTTTGGTTTGGATGGGGCCAATTGAATACATGAGAAAGCAACTCAGTGAAAAAATCGTTGCTGGTTTTGATTGTGTGAAGCTTAAAATTGGTGCTTTAGATTGGGAAAAAGAACGCTCACTCATTGAAGCCCTTCGCGAAACCTACTCTAAGGATGAAATCATGATTCGGGTGGACGCCAACGGTGCCTTTACCAATCGATCTCCTCATAAAAAACTAGAAGAACTCGCCCAATTAGATGTTCACTCCATTGAACAAGTTGTTGCTGCGGGAAATTGGGACTTGCACAAAGAGCTGTGTGAACACGGAGCCATACCCTGCGCCTTGGACGAAGAACTCATTGGAACTTTTGAGCGTTCAGAACAAGAGAAAATGCTCGATTACATTCGTCCGCAATTCATTATTCTAAAACCTTCCTTGTTGGGCGGTTTGGCGGCTTCAGACCAGTGGATTAGTGTGGCCGAAGAACGCAAGATCGGCTGGTGGGCAACCAGCGCTTTGGAAAGTAACCTTGGACTAAATGCCATTGCGCAATGGTGCTCGAGCAAAGAAAATCCCATTCACCAAGGGCTCGGAACGGGGTCTTTGTACCACAACAATTTCCATTCGCCCCTAGTGGTTTCTGGCGGACAATTGCATTACAGCAATGATAATTGGGCTAATTTTGACGAATTATGGCCGGACGCATAATCTATCAGCAGCAAAGCTTTGAGCTCAAACCCGGGGGCAATTGGTTAAGACTTCCCCGCAAGGAGGCATGGCTCGACGCTATTTACCGGGTTTTGGAACAGTGGTTTGACGATTCGCCCGTGATGAACCTTCAAACCAGCGGCACCACCGCTTCGCCCAAGAAAATTATTTTTCAGAAGCACAACATGGCATTGGGCGCTCAGCTTACTGCACAGCACTTCAACATGTTTTCCAACACCCAAGCCTTGTGTTGTTTGCCCGCAGAATACATTGCTGGCAAGATGATGATCATACGCGCCATTGTGAATGAATGGGACCTCTTCATCCAAGCCCCTTCATCTTGTCCACTTCACCCCAATTTACCCCCCATTGATTTCGCCGCTTTAACGCCCATGCAAATGGCCAAGAGCATTGAAAACACGGAGGTCATCGCTCAAAGAATCAACACCATTATACTCGGTGGCGCTCCTGTAGGAAAGCACTTAAAACAACGCTTGCAGCACTACCCCAATCGCCTTTATGAAACTTACGGCATGACCGAAACCATTACTCATATTGCAACGAGGAAAATTAATGGCGAAGATCGTTCAGAACATTTCACTTGCTTGCCCGGTGTGCGATATCAGTGGGATGAACGCAAATGCTTGACCATTGAGGCCGACCACCTGCCTGAGAAAGTCATCACCAACGACCGGGTGGAGCCTGTTGATTTTGAGTCTTTTGAGTTGTTGGGTAGAATTGATCATGTGGTGAATTCAGGCGGTGTAAAGATTCATCCAGAGCAGCTCGAAGACCAGCTTGGCGATTGGTTCGATATTGCTTTTTATTTTTCTGGGCGAAGCGATGAAGAACTTGGAGAAAAGCTCGTGCTTTACCTCGAACGTGAGCCCTTAGATCCACGCAGCGAAAAACTCTTGATGAGCAGCATGCGTGAAGAATTGGGAAGCATTCGAGCCCCCAAAGAAATTATTTACCTCCCGGAGTTCGCAAGAACTGCTTCGGGCAAAATCATTCGAGAGCACAAATGAAAACACTTGTATTTGCCACCAACAATCAGCACAAGTTAAAAGAAATCCAAGCGCTTTTAGGGAATCATTTCACCCTAAAAACACTCGAGGAGATTGGCTGTACCGAAGACATCATTGAAGACGCTCCCGACTTGGAAGGAAACGCCAGAATCAAAGCGAGATACATCAAAGAACACTATGGTTTAGACTGTTTTGCCGACGATACCGGTTTAGAAATTGAGGCCTTAGACAAGGCACCCGGCGTGATTTCAGCACGTTATGCCGGAGAGCAGCGAAGCAGTGAAGACAACATGCAACTCGTACTTGAAAAGCTAAAAAATCAAACCAGCCGAAGAGCAAGATTCAGAACAGCCATTTGTTTGATTCTCGATGGAGAAGAACACCTTTTTGAAGGAATTATTGAAGGGGAGATAGCCCAGGAACGCAGTGGTGATGAAGGCTTTGGTTACGACCCCATTTTCTATCCTGAAGGCCAAAATCAGACCTTCGCTCAGATGAGTTCTGAAGCAAAAAATGCCATTAGTCATCGAGGAAGAGCCTTCCAAAAGATGATTGAATTTCTCAACGGTTAATAAGCTTATTGGCTCATCGCGAGCGCATGAATAGAAATATGCTAATTTTGTCGTTCACAAAGTGCAGAACCTATGCCTATTTATCTTGATTTTGAAGAGCCGATTAAAGAGCTCAGAGAACAATTAGAAAAGACATTAGAGATCGAAGAAGTCTCAAAAGTTGACGTAAAACAAACTGTGGACGAGCTTCAAAAGAAGATTGCGGCAACCACAAAAGAAATTTATAGCAACTTAACGCCTTGGCAAAGGGTTCAAGTTTCTCGTCACCCTGAACGCCCATACACCTTAAGCTATATCAAAGCCATCACAGAGGGCAACTTCATTGAATTGCATGGCGATCGTACGGTTAAAGACGACAAGGCCATGGTTGGTGGTTTGGGTCAAATTGGCGACGAAACATTCATGTTTATTGGTCAGCAAAAAGGCATCAACACCAAAATGCGACAGTACCGCAACTTTGGTATGGCCAATCCTGAAGGCTACAGAAAAGCGCTGCGTTTGATGAAAATGGCCGAGAAGTTTGGTAAGCCTATCGTAACGCTTATTGACACTCCTGGTGCATTTCCAGGATTAGAAGCAGAAGAGCGCGGACAGGGTGAAGCTATTGCCAGAAACCTCCTTGAAATGTGTCAGCTCAAAGTGCCTGTAATCTGCATCGTTATTGGCGAAGGAGCATCTGGTGGTGCTTTGGGAATTGGTATTGGTGATCGTGTTTTGATGTTGGAAAACACCTGGTATTCTGTAATTTCTCCTGAGAGCTGCAGTAGTATTTTGTGGAGAAGTTGGGATCATAAAAAGGAGGCTGCTGAAGCTTTGAAGTTGACAGGTGAAGACATGTTGAAGAACGGACTCATTGACGGGATTATTCCAGAGCCTTTGGGTGGTGCTCATACCGATCATGCCGCCATCTTTCAAACGGTTAGAGATACCATTCTGAAAGAATTTAAGGCACTCAACAAGCAGAAAGCCGACAAACGCATTGCAAGCCGCATCAAGAAGTTTTCGAGCATGGGTGTTGTGGCCAGCTAAGCTCATTTCGATAAAAAGAACAACTTGGTTGATAAACTTCGCTTTTCAACATATAACAATGGGCAACTTTGTTTTATATGTCGTTGAGGAGTATTAGTTTTGCACCAATTTAGCATAAGAAAACAATAAATTCTAATAAACAATTTAAGAATGAAAACGACCAGTTTGAAAGTCTACACTCTTTTCACGGTCATCGGTCTGGTTCTCGCTAGTTGCGGCGGCTTGGGCAAGATGGAGAAACACATTGAAGAACTCAATGCGAAAGCCGAACCAGAACCACTTATTGTTCGCGGTGATAGTGTTGAAGTTACGATTACAGGAAAATTCCCTGAAAAGTACTTCCATAAGAAAGTTGCAGTAGAAGCAACTCCTGTATTGACCTACGAAGGTGGCGAGTCTGCTTTCGAGATGAAAGGTTACCAAGGAGAAGATGCTGCTGCAAACTTTGAAGTAATTCCTTATGAAACAGGAAAGAGCTTCAGCTATACCGATAAAGTAGCTTACGATCCAGCAATGGAGAATGCAGCCACTTTGGAATTGCGTTTAAGTGGAACAAAAGGAAGCCAAAGTGCGAGCTTTGACCCGCTTCCTGTTGGAACAGGTGTAATCACTACTCCATATTTGATGATGAGCGATGATAAACCAATCATGGCTACGGATAACTTCCAACGTATTTTAAGCTTTACTCAAGAAGCAATTGTAAACTACAGCTACAACTCTTCTAACGTAGCAAGTGCTGAGCTTCGCGACCAAGACATCAAAGACGCAAAAGCGCTTATTGCTTTGGCTGCTAGTGCAGATAGCGTTGTTATCACCGGAACGAACGTTGAGGCTTACGCTTCTCCTGAAGGTGAGATCTCTTTGAACGAAGATTTGGCTCAAGAGCGTGCAGAATCTGCCAACGCTATTTTCATGAGCGAGATGAAGAAAATGAAAATTTCGCCTGAAAATGCAGATGCTTTCTTCGTGAACACTCCTAAAGGAGAAGACTGGGATGGATTCAAAGAATTGATGCAAGCCTCTGAAATTGAAGACAAAAACTTGATCCTACGTGTATTGGAAATGTACACAGACAAGACCAAGCGTGAGCAAGAGATTAAGAACATCGCTAAAACTTACAAGGAAATCGAAAAAGAGATCCTTCCTTCTTTGCGTCGTTCTGTTGTGAGCATCAACTACAACATCGAAGGTTATACCGACGAAGAGTTGATGGTATTGTCAAAAAGCAACCCAGACATCTTAACGGTTGAAGAATTGTTGTTTGCTGCTACCTTGACTGACAACACCGACGAGCAATTGGCGATTTACATGGCTGCTGAGCGTAACTTCCCTGGAGATTACAGAGCAATCAATAACATCGGTGGTATTTACTTCATGCAAAACAAAATGAACGATGCTAAGGCGAAGTTCCAGAAAGCCCTTGAAGTAGAGCGTAACCCGGTAACTTTGAACAACCTAGGAATCATTGCTCGTTTAGAGGGCGATCGCCAACAAGCTTTGGATCACTTTGCTGAAGCAATGAGCGCTGGTAACGAAGTGAAGTACAACAAAGGATTGGTTCAAATCCAAAACGGAGACTACGCTGGTGCGATCTCTAACATGGGCGGAATGAATACCTTCAACCTTGCACTTGCTAAAGTATTGAATGGCGACAGCAACGGAGCGAAAACAACGCTTGAGAACTCAGGAGATGATTCTGCAATGGCGCACTACTTGCACGCCATCATTGCTGCTCGTTTGAACAACAGCACAGACGTAATTTCTCACCTTGGAAAAGCGATCGAAAAAGACGGTTCTTTGAAAGAGAAAGCAATGAATGATTTGGAGTTCAGAAACTTCAAAGACAGCTTTAACTTCTAAGAACGAAGGTTCTAAACATACCGAAGCCCGAATTTCAGCAATGGAATTCGGGCTTTTTTATAGACCCATGTTTTCCAAACAAGGTGTGAGTGAATGATTTAGAATGTCAAAATAATTCAAGAATTTTGCTCCATGGAAGAGATTTCTATTGCGCCCAAAATCAAAAAACAAAGCAGTTTCGGACTCGAACAACAGGTAACGGTTCATTGCACGGCCTCAAGCGAATCGCTTTACCGTGTTTGGACAAGCACCTATTTGATTTGCAAGCAAAGCGGACATCGGTCTAAAATCATGCATGCTTTAGATATTACTTGGTGCCCAAATTGGTGTTTAAAACAGCAGGGGCAAAATTTCACGCTTATTTTCGAGGCTTTACCAAAAGGCTGCACCTCATTCGATCTTGTAGAAATCATCCCTCAACCCGATGGTTTCTGTTACAAGAACATCCAGCGTAACAAGCAAGATGTGTATCGGGTGGTGATGTAATGGATGTTTGGAGGCTGAGCAACACAGGAGACCGTAGAATAAACTGCTCCCTTCGACTCTCCCTTCGACTCTCCCTTCGGCTCTCCCTTCGGCTCCGCTCAGGGAGCTCAGGGAGCGCCTTTAAATCACCAATTTGGGCACCAAGTAATATCTAAAGCATGCATGATTTTAGACCGATGTCCGC
>JAQWFN010000006.1 GCA_029238785.1 Flavobacteriales bacterium
TCGCCTTCACCAATACTGATGGAATAAATGGTACTGAAAGCCCATCGTCCTTCGCCATAAATCTTATCGTAGTATTTTTTACCGGGAACATTTCCTCGGTTTACTCCCGGGATGTCGGTGTCTAAATCGGTTCCAAAACCAAAGCTTTCAATACGCTCTTTCCAATGTGCCATTCCTATACCAGCATTAGCAAATCGGTCTTTTTTAGCGTTTGTTTCTACCATGCGTTGCATGACACCCCTGAAGTAAGGGTTGCAAGAGTGGATGATGGCGCCTTCGAGGTCGTCGTAACTGTGCGGACCATGACAGCCAATGAGGCTTCGATTACATGCTATTCTGGTTTGTGGGGTGATGCGCTCCTCATCCAAAGCAATTAAAGCTTGCACCATTTTAAAGATCGACCCCGGTCTGTAAGTTCCTTTAATCGCACGATTGTAGAGTGGAAGCAAAGAATCGTTTTGCAAGAATCCGTAATTCTCACCGCGATCTCTACCAACAAGCAGGTTAGGGTCGTAAGTGGGACTAGAAACCATAGCGAGAATTTCACCTGTGGCAGGCTCGATGGCTACAATGCTTCCCTTTTTGTGTTGCATGAGGTATTCGCCATAGGCCTGCAAATCACTGTCAATGGTGGAGATGATGTTCTGACCACTAATGGCTAGTGTATCAAAATCACCTTCGTTAAAGCTTTCTTGCGGACGCCCCATAGGATCAATCACCATAAAACGAACGCCTTTTTGTCCGCGCAAATAATCTTCATACGACATTTCAATTCCACCCTTACCGATGTAATCCCCCGAACGGTAATAAGGATCCCGATCGATGTCGCGCTGAACCACCTCACCAATGTCGCCAAGAAGCAAAGCGCCGATACCTCGTTTGTAATTTCTTACGGTTCTTGGCTGACCAAAAAAGCCGGGGTATTTATAGAGTTGTTCTGCTATTGGAGCGAAGTCTTCTGGTCTGATTTGTTTGATGAAGACTTGTTCCTTGTTCGAGGCCCAACCCCTTGATTTGCGCATCTTCACCAGTCGAGCATCAAATTCATCTTTAGAGATTTGAAGCAGCTTGCAGAAGCTCAAGGTGTCTAAGTCTTTCACTTCACGTGGCAGCATCATCAAATCATAGATGGCTTGGTTGGCCACCAAGAGTTCTCCGTTTCGGTCGTAAATTAAACCTCTTGGAGGATATATTTTGGTCGACCTTTCCGTTAAGTTGGCGGCTTTTCTTGTCCAATAATCGTCGCTAATCTGAAGGGTAAACAAGCGCACAACGAAAGCCATCACGATAAAAATCACAATACCAATAACAACATATTTTCTATTGCTGAGGTTCATGTGGCTTTTCGTTGGTCAGGACTGAAAATGAGGTATTGTCCGAGCACCATCAAAAAGACCGTTGCTAGTGTGCTGAAAAAGATTTTGGCCAAGGTGTGTCCAAAGAATTCAAATGAGAATGCTTCAATAAAAAACAGCCAGGAGTGATGGATAATGGTGGCAAAAGCAGCGTAAGTGAGGTACCAGCTCAGGCCCAAGTGTTGAATAGTGGGACGCTGGCCAAATTCATAACCTTCCCGAGGAGCAAGCACTCGCAGAATCGCAGGTTGAAGAAAAGCGAGGAGAACACAAGCCGAAGTGTGCATCCCAAGGGTGTTTGTGAAGGCATCAACACCAATTCCAACCGCGAAACCGACAAAGAGTAAAAGCAAGCGAGGTGTTTCTAGAGGCAGCATCAGAATAGCAAAAATATACACCGATGGGAGCACCATCCCTTGAAAAAGGTCCAACCTGTTTACCACCAAACCTTGCAGTAAGATGAAGAACAGCATGCGCATGATGTTTCGAAAAATCGGATTGATCATGGTTGTTCTAAATTTTCAAGTTCTAACTGCTCTTCTTTCATGAGGTTGCTGACGATGTCGACATAGCTGAGCTTGTAGAAGTCGGTACTCAAGAGTATTTTAATCGTAAAGAAGTTTTCTCCATCAGGAGCATCGATTTCAGCAATGCTTCCAACAATGAGACCTTCTGGGAAGAAACTCGAAAAACCGGTTGTTACCACAGTATCGCCAAGCGCCACAACAGCGTGTTTGGGTATTTCAAGGATGTGGGCGTAACGAGGATCGTTGTCTTTCCATGCTAACATTCCAAAGTCATTACCCCTCTTGAGTTTAATACTTGCTGTAAAGTTTGGGTTGATGATGGGCATCACTGAACAAAAATGCTTGCTTACATCCTTCACAATTCCCACCATTGCACCATTGGCCACAACGCCCATTTCTGGTTTTACACCGGTTATGCTTCCTTTATTGAGAGTGATGAAGTTGTTTCGAGTATTCACCGAATTGTTAATCACCTTTGCTGGAAGGTACTCGTAGCGTTGTAGGAAAAGTGAGTCCTCAACGAGAATAGTGCCGTTTTCGAGGTCAATATAATTTTGAAGTTGACGGGATTTTAGCTGGGCATTCTCCGCCGATAGCTCGTCATTGATGTCGCTGAGCTTGAGGTAATCTGAAAATGCAGATCTGCGTTCGTATAGAGAACCAATGAGGTCATTGCTGGAATTAATAAAGACACTTTGCTGAAAATTATTGTTTTTCACCAAAAAAGCTAGAGCAATAAACTGCAAGCACAGAAACACCAAAAAGATATGGTACCGATAGATCAGCCTTCCGATGTTTCTCATTTTTTTCTCTTGTACGGACCTTTAGATGCTTACTCGCGCATCAAGAATTGGAATTTATCAATGTTTTTCAAAGCAATAGAAGTACCCTTAGCAACTGCGCGCAATGGATCATCTGCTACGTGCACAGGTAATTTCGTTTTAAGCGAAATACGTTTGTCTAATCCACGTAAAAGGGCTCCACCACCTGCCAAGTATATACCTGTTTTATAGATATCGGCAGAAAGTTCAGGAGGCGTATTTTCTAGTGCACTAAGAATTGCTTCTTCAATTTTGGAAATCGACTTGTCCAAAGCATGAGCAATTTCAGAAGAGCTCACGTGGATTTCTTTAGGAATACCGGTCATCAAATCTCGTCCGCGAACGGCAAAATCTTCTGGCGGATTTTCTAGGTCAGGCAGGGCAGCACCAACTTCGATTTTGATTTGCTCCGCGGTTCTTTCACCAATGAGGATGTTGTGCTGGCGGCGCATGTATTCTTCAATGTCTTGAGTAAATTCATCACCCGCAACACGAATGTTTTTATCGGTAACAATTCCACCTAGAGCAATAACTGCAATCTCAGAAGTTCCACCACCGATGTCGATAATCATGTTGCCCATAGGTTCTTCCACGTCAATTCCAATACCGATAGCAGCAGCCATAGGCTCGTGGATGAGGTAAACTTCCTTAGCTCCTGCGTGTTCAGCAGAATCCTTGACAGCACGTTTTTCAACTTCCGTAATCCCAGAAGGAATACAAATCACCATTCTCAAAGAAGGGGCAAACCAGTTTTTCCCTTTGTTGATCATCTTGATCATGCCTTTGATCATGTCTTCGGCAGCATGGAAATCAGCAATCACACCGTCTTTTAGCGGACGAATGGTTTTGATGTTTTCATGGGTCTTACCGTGCATTTGTTGCGCTAATCTGCCGATTGCTACGGTTTTGTTTGTTGCTCGATCTTTCGCTACAATCGACGGTTCATCAACAACTACCTTATCATTATAATAGATAATTGTGTTTGCAGTACCGAGGTCGATAGCGATCTCTTGCATGAAGAAATTAAATAGCCCCATGGTTTTTTTTCAATGTGTGTTCTGATTCCCTTACGATACAAATATAACTAATGGTTCGACTTGAGTCCTTTTCATTAGTATTTGAGTACAAATTTCTGTTATTAGTGCTTGAAGTGCCTGTTTCCGGTAAAGAACATGGCTACTCCATTCTCATTGCAATAGTCAATCGAAAGCTGATCTTTAATTGACCCTCCCGGTTGTACAACGTATTTAACTCCTTCCAAATTAGCGATTTCTACACAATCGGGGAAAGGGAAAAATGCATCACTGGCCATAACGGCGCCGTTGAGGTCAAATCCAAATGCCTTTGCCTTTACAATAGCTTGTTTCAAGGCGTCAACTCGAGAAGTCTGTCCTGTTCCACTGGCCAAAAGCTGATTGTTTTTTGCAAATACGATGGTGTTGGACTTGGTGTGTTTCACCAATTTATTGGCAAATTCAAGGTCGCTAAGCACTTCTGAGCTGGCTCCAGCCGTGGTTACTTGCTTGAAGTTCGCGGCTTGATCAGTAATCATATCTCTGTCCTGCATCAATACACCGTTGAGGATGGTTCTAAACTGCTTTTTAGGCAAATCCCAGTGTTTTTGAATCAGGATAACGCGGTTTTTCTTGCTCTGAAGAAGGTCAAGCACACCCGCTTCATATCCTGGTGCAATCACCACTTCACAAAAAAGGCTGTTGATTTCTTCGGCGGTGGCAAGATCAATGTTTTTATTGCATATCAACACACCTCCAAAAGCAGAAACAGGATCTCCAGCCAATGCATCTTTATAAGCTTCAACTAAAGTTGCTCTTGTAGCTAAACCACAAGCGTTGTTGTGCTTCAAAATAGCGAAAGACGGCGCGTCGTTTTTGAATTCATTCATCAAATGAACAGCGGCATCGATATCGAGCAGGTTGTTATAGCTTAGAGCCTTTCCGTGAAGTTGATCAAACATGTCGTTCAACTCACCAAAGAAGTAACCTTGCTGATGCGGGTTCTCTCCATAACGCAAAGCTTCACCATTGGTGTAGCTTTCTTTCAAAACCATGCGTTCTTCATTGGCAAAATACTTGAAAATCATGGTGTCGTAGTGAGAAGAAATTTGGAAAGCATCTGTTGCGAAGTGCTTTCTGTCGTCCCAAGAAGTGCGACCGTTTTGTTCGCTTAAGATGTTCATCAAACGACCATACTGGCTCATACTAGGTACGATGGTAACGTCTTTAAAGTTCTTAGCAGCTGCACGAATCAAAGAAATACCACCGATATCGATTTTCTCAATAATCTCTTCATGAGAAGCACCGCTAGCTACGGTGTCTTCAAAAGGATAAAGGTCAACAATCACCAAATCAAGCTCTGGAATAGCGTATTCCTCTAACTGAGCAAGGTCGCTTTCAAGCTCTCTTCGCCCTAAGATTCCTCCGAATATTTTTGGGTGAAGCGTTTTAACTCGACCGCCCAAAATGGATGGGTATGAAGTCAATTGTTCAACGGGAATAACCTGTACTCCTAGGTCCTCGATGAATTTCTGCGTTCCTCCGGTGGAATAAATCGTTACTCCAAGTTGGTTAAGTTTTTCAACGATCGGACCAAGTCCGTCTTTGTGGAATACTGAAATTAAGGCGCTTTTGATGGGTTTTCCTCCGCTCATGGATCAAAGATTTTGCAAAGGGCAAAAGTAATATTTCTAGGCCCATTAACCTATGTAAGTTCCGCCCCATTCGGCAAATGTTAATAAATGACACACAATAGTGGATTAACTAGGACGAGCTTGGCTTCTGGCTTTTTTTGAGAGGAAGTTTTTTTAACTTCATTTTGAGGTGCTAAACCATGACGTATTTGTACTTTCGATGCGATGATTTATTTCCGACTTCTTAGAGAAAGTTTTCTTTTTGCTTGGCAGGCCATCACCAATAACAAGCTGAGAACCCTGCTGTCGCTTTTAGGGGTAATGGTGGGAATCTTCGTCATCTCTTCTGTGTTTACAATGGTAGATACCATGGAAAGTAACCTGAAGGATTCATTCAATATGTTGAGTGATGATGTCTTGTTTGTTCAAAAAATGCCTTGGGGACCGGAAGACGGAGAAACCTATGAATGGTGGAAATACTTCCAACGCCGTCAACCAAAACTTAAAGATGTTGCCGCGCTAGAACAACGACTCTCTTTGGCCGAAGCTATTAGTTTTCAAACCGGCACCATGGCTACTTTTGAATACCGCAACAGCAGCGCGGAGAACATGCAACTCACCGCAGTAACGGTAGATTATCCTAAGTGTGTTCAAATTGATATTGAAGAAGGAAGGTTTTTTACGGAAAGGGAAGCACAAACTGGCCGACCAGTAGCCATAATCGGTGCAGACATGAAGGCCCAGCTCTTTGGGGAGGCCGATGCTCTGGGTAAGTCAATTAAGGTGAAGGGTAGAAAGATGGAGGTGATTGGGGTGTTTAAGAAAGCGGGAGTGAGTATTGTTTCCGATGGCTTCGACCAAATGGCCATGACCAATGCCAATTTTGGATCTCGCCTGATGAACTTCCAAAAAACAGATTGTTCCATGGTGGTGAAGGCCAAAGAGGGAGTTGATGTGGATGAGCTGAAAGAAGAAATTGTTCAGCACTACCGCACCATCAGAGGTGTTAAACCTAGTGAAGACAACGATTTTGCGATCAATAGGGTAGAGATGATTACCAGTGTCATCGACGAAATATTCATCTACGTTGAACGCGGGGGCTGGTTTATTGGCCTCTTCGCCATCTTAGTAGGCTGTGTGAGTATCGCGAACATCATGTTCGTATCGGTAAGAGAACGTACGAGAATCATTGGTATTCAGAAGGCTTTAGGAGCAAAGGACATCTTTATCTTGGGGCAGTTCTTATTTGAAGCCATTGCCTTGTGTGTTTTTGGGGCGATCATGGCCTTTTTATTGGTGGTCATCATGGTGTTGGTGGTGAATGCCTTGTCTGCGCGTCTCGATTGGGGACTGGAACTTGGAATTCACTTGAACCGTTTTTTCATTGCCATGTTGATTGCCATCGTATCTGGTTTAGTAGCAGGGATTTTCCCTGCATTGAAAGCCGCTAGAATGAGTCCGGTAGAAGCCATGAGAGGCTAAACCTAGCATCTCAAAAGTAAAAGGGTGCTGATTTCCGCTTTCACTTCCACCAACACCCTTCCGATCTCGCTTAGACCAATAACTCCATTAAGGTTGGATAAATTGTTGTGAAAAGAGCACTTTTGATTGTGCACTTACGGTGATGTAATAAACGCCCATGGCAAGATCACTTGTAGGAACAAGCAGAGCACCAAGGTCGAGTTGCACTTGTTTTTGTTGGCTTATTCGTTGTCCAGAGGTGTTGAAAATGGAGATCAACACTTCCTCCTCATAAGCTTGTTTTACGTCCAATTGAAGCGCGTTTTCCTGAATGGTCAATTCAAGCAGGTCATTGTCTCCGTCGGCATCTGGCCAAGCATTATTATCATCGTAAGTTACATCGTCAATGGTATTTCCGTTTTCGTCTCTTAGTCGAATTTGCTCACCACTGTTAGACAAACCGCCACCAAAGTCAAAAACCTGATATCCATTGCCCGCATAAATACTGGCGTTAATTGCAATCACGATATATTCTCCGGCAGCAATAGAACTTCCATTGGGAAAGGTGAAGGTAATTCCATTGCTAAAGTACCATCCAGAAAGGTCAACTGTTGTTGTGCCTGAATTGAACAGTTCAACAAATTCGTAGTCACTATCACTTCCTTGGTCTCCGCATGGATTGTAGTGAATTTCATTAATGATGACATCGGTGTCTGCAAGAATAAGAACAGCGCTTGAATTGAGCGCATATGCAGGGTGAGCAATGCTGTTACTAGAAATAACAGCAAGGGACATGCGCATGAAGCAAGACATTGCCATGAGCTCATGCAAAAAGCTAGATTTTTGCATTTTATTTAAACGTTAGGTTACAGGTGCTTTTACGCCACTCCGTAAATAATAGTTTCTAATCAATGCAAATTTACACCATCGAAGACAAGAAATTTGTTTGTCGATGTTTTTGGTTTTTTAAATATATATTTTTCTCTACTCGTCTAACAAATAATTCATTTTGTCGAATATTACTTGCGTTTGAGTAAAATACAAATACCTTCAAAACAAGGACTTAACACCTGCTTGTAAAGTGGTATTTCGGTTAAATAGTAGAGTAATAACTGGATTATAGCTGGAAACTCAAACCAAGCTGATAGACATAATGATCTGTTGGAGTTGTAATTTCTTCGAATTCCAGGTTTCCATCAGCATCAATAAAGATGCTATTCTTGTCTACCATAGTGACATCACTTCCTCTCAAATTGGCAAAACGCGCTTCGATGAATGTGTTTTGGCTTATTCTCACTTTAACTCCTGCTGCCCAACCGGTCATCAAGGAGAAACCGCGATGTGCTCTCTCTCTTGTTGGTTCTGTGAGGTTGTCGTTAGACTCAATGGTGGTGTTGGTTGAAAAATTCTGAACACCGAGGATGAGGTCGCCATAGATTTGGAACGGACCAGGTACTGGATTTAATCGTGCGAAGCCTGCATAACTGTAAATATTGCTTCTTACTTTGATTGTTCCCTCAGAATAGAATTCATTCCCAAAAGCGTCTTCCCCTTCATAGATATCAATGTCGCTTCGCTCTCCCCCTCTGCTATACCAAGCAAAATCGCCACCAAATTCGATAGGGAAAAATCGCCCTGTAGGAAATTCAACTTGTGCTGCAATTCCAAAAGGGGTGCCATCATAGTTCTCTGCAAACATCCGTAAAGGCTCCATTGCAGAAAGTCCTATGCTAAACGAAGGACGGTGTTGTGGGAAGTTTCGATTGATGTTTCGATTGTTGAGTCGAGGGTTCTGATTGGCAGGACCCGTGAGCTGTGCAAGAAGACCGCTTGAAGCGAGGACAAGAATGATGAGGAAAATTGACTTTTTCATGGCAGTTGTTTTTCAAAGCGTTCTTCACAAAGTTTCAACAAGTATGCCAAAGATAAGGCTCAATCCTTTTGTATTTTTATTTGATGCGCCTCTTTTATCTTTTGAATGATTTCATCAGTTTTGAAAGGTTTGTGGATAAACCCTTTCATGCCAACTCGGCTGCACTCTTCTTTGCTCTCGTTAACCACATTCGCAGTCAAGGCCACAATCATTGGCGGATCTTGCTCTTGGTGGAGAATGATGCGACTCGCAGTGATGCCATCCATCTCAGGCATGTGAATGTCCATGAAAACAAGATCGAAATGAGCCTTAGAACAAGCGTCAACTGCTTCCTGGCCATTCGCTACAAGGGTAATCTCGTAGCCCATATTGAGCAATACTTGTTCTGCCAATTTTTGATTGATCAAATTGTCTTCAGCCACTAAAATGCTAATGGGAAATTGAAGCGCTAACTCTTTGTTGAACTTGATGTTTGTATTGCTTCCAATTGCCCTTCTCTGGGCGTTGATTTCGCCAGTTGCTAAGGGTATTGAAAAACAAAAAGAAGAGCCAATGCCAGGAGTGCTTTTCACATTGAGTTGGCCATTCATCAATTCTACCAATTGTTTACAAATAGCAAGGCCGAGGCCTGTTCCGCCATATTTACGGGTTACGCTGCTATCGGCTTGAGAAAAAGGTTGAAATAGCTGACTTAACTTTTCCGGCTCAATACCTATTCCACTGTCTTTTACCTCAAAGCGCACATGGTTTAGTCCGGCATTGTCGATACTGTTGTCAACGAGGATTTCAATCAGGCCATTTTCAGTGAATTTTAGGGCATTACCAATGAGGTTGTTCAATACTTGTGTGGTTCTACCATAGTCGCCTTTTACCACCACAGGAACCTCGCTGTGAATTGCAGTAGTGATGGTGTTGTTGCAAGCAGAAGCCCTATGTGAGGCGAGGTTTATGGTGTTTTGAATGAGTTTCTCGAGGTCGAAATCTCTCGATTCTAGAACCATTTTTCCAGCTTCAATTTTAGAGAAATCGAGAATTTCATTGATGATGCTCAAGAGGTTTTCTCCAGAGTGCATGATGGTTTGAAGATAGTCTTGCTGTGTTGTATCAAGTTGAGTTGCCTCAAGCAAGGTGGCCATTCCCAAAACACCGTTCATGGGCGTTCGAATTTCATGACTCATGGTGGCTAAAAATTCACTTTTCGCTTTGGCTGCTGCTTCTGCTGCCTCTTTGGCTTGAACGAGCTTGTTCTCTTTGTCTTTGAGTTCAGAATTGTCTTTAAAGTGCGCAACATAACTGCCACCTGGAATTCTGGCGAGAGAAACCAATGCTGGTAGGGTTATTTCGCCAGATCTCAGAACCATTTCTCCTGTCCAAGAATGATGCTTTCTCAAGTTGGGTTGCACTTCTTCTCGCATCTGGTGATCGTTCTTCACAATGCAATCAAGAAAAGAAACTTGATCCATTGAGAATTCCTTATCGAAACCAAAGAGCTCTCGACATGCCCCGTTGCTATAATTGAATTTCCAGTCAACATCGAGAATGGCTACACCGTCGATGTGGTAATTCATGGCATTGCTCAATTCATCAACTTTCTGCCTGGCTGAATTCTCATGAGTTATTTCTTCCGCCCGTACAAATACCGATTGCTTATCTGTAGTTGCCTTGAGGTGCATTTTATAAACCAGACCATTTAAAGAAGTGTCGAATGTGATTTGCTCCCCAGATGCTAAAGCAAGTCCTAGATGTTCTGCTAAACCTGGAGGGACCTGCCATTCCTTGTTTTTCTCTGAAAACATGGCCTTAGCAGAAGGGTTGATGTTAAGTAAACGTCCTTCAGTATCGAGCTCTAACAAGGCCTGGTCGCTTGTTGCAAAGTACTTGCAGTACTTATTCTTTAAATAATCATGAGGATCATTAAACGCCGTCATCAGTAAAAAATGCTTCGGCTGAGGAGGGAACATGAAGTAATAAAGTACAAGCCCCATCAACCCAAAAAGAAGAGGGGAATGGCTATTTGAAGTGTCAATTAACAAAAGAACCAGGCTTAATGTTATCGAAATGAGGATGGTGCTTCTCATGTGGAGTATTTCAGAAAATTCAGATGTTTAGTTCTTCAATGATGTGCGCTTTAATGCGCTCTAAATCATGGTTTAAGTTTTCAACCTCCTGCCTTATGGTGTTGAAGTCGAGTTTATTTTTCTCCCATAATTCAATCCGCATAACTGCCTCAAGTTGTTCGTGCATCCCAAACATCCTTATGCCGGTTTTCATGCGGTGAGCAGCTTTGCTTAATGCCACTAGGTCGGCATCGTTTTTTGCGTTCAATAAATTTGACAAATCATTGCCCAAGGTTTCTTTAAAGAACAGTTTCACAAAATGGATCAAGGCCTCACGATCTCCAGATGTGATGGCTTCAACATGTTCAAATGTGTATTCTTTTGTTTTCAAGGGTATTCGATTTCTATGTGATTTACTCCATTACAAAGTTAAGCACAATCGAAGGGCAAGTTAGTAGGAATGTTTTTTGAGCATGTAAGCATCAAATGATGAATGGATTGAGGAAAAGTAGAATTGATTTGTAAGTTTAATCTGACCTCAATTATTGTGAAGTAGAATGACTCGCATTTTTGTAGTTTCGCTTTGAATAATTGCGAATGAAAGTACTCATAACAGGAGCTAATGGTCAGCTTGGTGAAGCATTCAAAAGAAGCTACACCAAAAAGCATGAATTGGTGTTTTTATCGAGAGCAGTCTTTGATCTGAACGATGAAGAACAGATGAATCAGGTTTTACTTGAATCAAATGCAGATGCGCTCATCAATTGTGCAGCCTATACCAATGTAGAATTGGCAGAGTCTGAAAAAGACTTGGCCTTTGAAACAAATGCCTTTGGGGCAGAACGCTTAGCAAGGGCCTGTTCAAAGCACAAGGTGAAATTGCTGCATCTCTCTACCGATTATGTTTTTGATGGAAAGAGAACCTCTCCATACAAGGAAAACGACATCACCAATCCAATTAATGAATACGGCAGAAGCAAAGCTGATGGCGAACACTTGGTTTTATCGGGCAATGCCAAAGCTTTGCTTATTCGCGTTTCTTGGGTGTATGATTTTGAAGGAAAAAACTTTCTAAATACGATGCGAAAACTTGCGTTTGAAAGGGGGGGAGTTAGCGTAGTTAATGATCAAATTTCGTCTCCGGTGTACGCCGGAGTGCTCGCTTCTGATTTACTGCTCGTGTTGGAACAATCTCTTGAGGGGGACATTTCGGGCTGTTTTCATTATCGGCATGAAGGCAGTGCGAGCTGGTATGATTTTGCGGCTGAAATCTTCAAGGTATTTGAAATTGATGCAAAACTTGAAGCCGTGGATTCTGGAGCATTTCCAACAAAAGCCCAGCGTCCTAGGTATTCCTTATTGAGCACTGAAAAATTAAGATGTACTTTTGACTTGTCGAAATTAAGTTGGCAAGAAGCCCTTAAACGCTGCCACGAAGACGAACTGAAACCATGAACAAGGAAGATATTTTATTAAGAGCGAAGCAATGGACCCTTGCACCTTTTGATTCATCCACCCAGAAGAAAACTTTAGCTCTGATCAACGAAGACTCTCCGGAGTTTTTGGATTGCTTTTATACAGATTTGGAATTTGGCACGGGCGGTATGCGCGGAAAAATGGGACTTGGACCTAATCGGATCAATGAATACACCATTTCAATGGCGAGCCAAGGTTTAGCGAACTATACAAAGCAAGAAGTTCCTCAATCGGAATGGAGAGTGGCCATTGCCTTCGATTCGAGAAACCGAAGTCAAGAATTTGCTGAAACAACGGCGAAAGTGTTTTTGGCCAATGGTTTTGAGGTTTTCTTGTTTGAAGCACTTCGCCCAACTCCCATGTTGAGCTTTGCAGTTCGTGAACTGAAGTGCAGCACAGGCGTGGTGATCACAGCGAGTCATAATCCGCCGGAATACAACGGATATAAGGTGTATTGGAATGATGGCGCTCAAATTGTTCACCCTCAAGACAAGGCCATTATTGCAGAAGTCAGAAAGGTGCTTAGTCCAGAACAAGTTAACATAGCGTCAAGGCTCGATGGAGTTCATTATTTGGGGAAAGAAATGGATGAGGCTTTTTTACAAGAGAGCAAAGGACAGTTGCTATCACCTGAGGTGGTTCAAAAGCACAAAGACATGCGCTTGGTATTTACAGCACTTCATGGAACAGGCGGTGTGCTGATACCTGATGCTTTGAGAAGTATGGGGTTTGAAGCAGTTTTCGAAGTGGAAGAACAAGCAGCGCCAGATGGAGATTTCCCCAGTGTTGTTTCGCCCAACCCGGAAGAGAGTTCCGCCATGGAAATGGCCCTGAATTTAGCAGAGGAGAAAAACGCAGATTTGGTTTTGGGAACAGACCCCGATGCCGATCGTGTTGGAATTGCTGTTAGAAATAGTGAGCACGAAATGCTGCTCTTGAACGGGAATGAAACAGGGGCCTTGTTGATGTATTACGTCTTGTATCGTCAAAAAGAATTGGGTCAACTCCCAAGTAATGCATTTGTGGCCAAAACAGTGGTTACCAGCGAGCTTTTCCGACAAATTGGAGAGCACTTTGAAGTTGGCGTTGAAGAAACCTTAACGGGCTTCAAAAACATAGCAGCGAATATTCGTGCGCTAGAAGGCAGAGCGAAGTTCATTGTTGGGGGTGAAGAGAGCTACGGGTATATGTTGGGCGATTTTGTGCGCGATAAAGATGCGGTTACCTCAGCGCTCTTGATTGTTGAAATGGCGGCCTGGGCTAAGGAAAACTACGGCTCAGTGTACGACTTATTGAAGCACCTGCACGAAAGATTTGGCGTTTGGCAAGAACGTTTGGTTTCGCTGAAAAAAGACGGTATTGAGGGCAAGCAGTTGATTGCCGAGATGATGGAGAATTTCCGTAAAAACCCGCCAAGCACTTTGGGTGGAATTCAGGTGGAAGCGATTGACGACTTGAGATCGAGCGAACGCTTGTTTTTAGATGGACGAAGAGCTCCGCTGTCGATGGAAAAATCGAATGTGGTGCAATTTAGACTAAGGGGAGGTGGTATCGTAACAGCAAGGCCGTCAGGAACAGAGCCGAAGATCAAGTTCTATTTTAGCCTTAGAAATGAATTCAATCCGGCAGAGGATTACGAGCTTCAACGCAAGAATTTGAATGAACTCATTGATAAAATGGAGGCAGATTTTCTAGCTTAATTCCCAGGAACACGCTCCCTCACATCATCAATAATGTCATCTTTTAGTTGCTCCAATTTACTTCCGTTCATGGAGGTGTAAAAATCGCTGTCTTTAATCGCGGGAATCACCACAAGTGCAAAATCATGAACGGGCTCAAGAAGCGCTGAACTCTTGATGCTTGACTCATCTAGGATGTCCAAGTTCTTGCATATCGGAAGTAGAAAACCTAAAATGATGCTGAGAATTAGTCCGTACTTCAACAAAGAAAAACCCGCTCCCGCTATCTTATTCAGCGGTTTCATTGCCGCCATGGTGATGACCTTTTCAAGCATCTTTCCTAAATAAAACACCAAAACCACTACGCCAATAAAAGTGAGGGCGAAGGATACTGCTGGTAGGTACTTTTCTTTGATATTCACCGCGTCTTTTAACCAATCGGCCACGAGGTCGGAAAAATGAATTCCACCATAAATGCCAGCAAAAAGCGCAAGGAGGGAAAATATTTCGATGATTAATCCCTTTTTAAACCCTTTGTATGCTGCCCACAGGAGGGGAATGATCAGAATAGCGTCGATAAAATTCATGCCTGCAAACTACATTCAAACAATGATTAGTGAAGATGTATTTGGTTTTTTTTTCAACCGCATAACTTTCATTTATAGTTTTAGCAAATGAAAATTCGTCCAGGTAAACCAAGTGATGTCGCAGATTTATTGCGCTTGATTAAAGAGCTGGCTGTTTTTGAGCACTCGGGTGATGAGGTTATTTTAAGTGAAGCAGATTTACTTCGCGATGGCTTTGGCGAGCAGCCCTTGTTCTATTTCTTCGTTGCTGAGGATGAAGACGCTAATGCAGCTATTGTGGGCATGGCCTTGTACTACTACAGGTACAGCACTTGGAAGGGAAAGTCGCTTTACTTGGAGGATTTGTACGTTAGCCAAGAAAGCAGAAGAAAAGGCGTAGGTGCGATGTTGTTTGATGCAGTTTTAGACCTGGCAAAACGTGAGGGAGTGAAGCGTTTTCATTGGCAGGTATTGGATTGGAATGAGGATGCCATCGCGTTTTATCGCAAGTATCCTACTGTTTTTGAAGATGATTGGTTGAATTGCATGATTAAATTTTAAACCAGGCTAATTCGAGCATGAGGCAAAATTATAAGTGAGAAATTAAGCAGGCTTGGTGGCCATTTATGATCATTAGCAAGGCTATTTTATATTGATTTTGAAGGAAAATGAAGGTATATAAATTTGGTGGTGCATCGGTGAAAGATGCTGCGGCAGTTAAAAACGTAGCGCGCATTTTAGAACAAGACCAAAAGGAGAAAAAGGTGGTGGTTATTTCAGCCATGGGAAAAACAACCAATATGCTCGAAGAGGTGCACCTGCGGCGATTAGAAATGGGCAATTGGAAAGATGCTTTTGAAAAAGTGGCCAATTACCACAATCAGATGGCTGAAGATCTGGGGCTCTCGGAAGGTGCGCTGTTTCAGGATTTTCAAGACCTATTAGTTCAAATGGATACCGATTTCGCGAAGCCTTTGAGCGGCAATACTGCTTTGGAATACGATAGGGTAGTGGGCCAAGGAGAAGTGCTTTCTACCTTGCTCATCAGCGCCTACCTGGAACAAGTAGGTTTGAACGTAGAATGGGTTGATGTGCGGAATGTGATTAAAACCAACAACGAACACAGAAGGGCAGAGGTTGATTGGGAAAGAAGCCAGAAAGCGGCCGACATTCTCCTGGCTCATTTGGAAGAAGATACCGAGAGAACCATCATTACTCAAGGTTTTATTGCTCAGTCGAAATTGGGCAATACCACTACGCTTGGAAGGGAAGGTTCTGATTTCTCTGCGGCCATTATTGCTTATCTACTGAATGCCGGTTCAGTGACCATTTGGAAGGATGTTCCAGGAATGTTAAATGCTGATCCAAAGTGGTTCAACAATACCGTGGAGCTTCCTCACATTTCATACAATGAATGCATTGAATTGAGTTATTACGGGGCTTCTGTGATTCATCCTAAGACACTCAAACCACTTCAAAACAAGAACATTCCCTTGTATGTAAAAAGCTTTAATGACGTGAGTTTGAAGGGAACTGTTATTGATGCAACGAGCGATTACGACACGCTTGTGCCAATGTACATCTTCAAGCCAAATCAAGTGCTGCTTTCCATTAAATCGAGGGACTTTAGCTTTATCGTGGAGAAAAACTTGAGCGATATTTTTGATATGATTTCTGAAAGTGGCTTGCGGGTGAACATGATGCAGAATTCCGCCATCAGTTTTTCAATTGTGGTTGATCAAGACGATAGTTTGATAAAAGGGCTAAGAGAAATGTTGCAGGTGGCGTATGAGGTGAAGTACAACGATGGATTGGACTTGTTAACCATCAGGCATTACGACGAGGCAACGGTGAAATCATTAACCACGGGCAAAGAAATCTTGATGGAGCAACGAAGCAGACAAACTTTACGCTTTGTTCTGAGGTAATTCTGTATTACAGCGCTACTTGTTGTTCATGCCTAAAAACAAAAAAGGCCGTATTCGCTGAGCGAAACGGCCTTTTTCAGTTCGTTTTATAAATTAATACTCATCCTCGTTAAAGAAGAAGTCTTCTTTGGTAGGATAATCTGGCCAAATGTCTTCGATGGTTTCGAAGCTTTCACCCTCGTCCTCGATCTGCTGCAAGTTTTCTACTACTTCCAACGGAGCACCAGTTCTCATAGCGAAGTCAATCAACTCATCTTTTGTCGCTGGCCAAGGCGCGTCCTCTAAATAAGAGGCAAGTTCTAACGTCCAATACATAATCCCAATTTTTATTAGGTCTCTACAATAATTTTGCAAAAATAGATTTTTAATCTACACTCGCAACTTTGATTTCAATTGCTTAAGCTATTGTTTCTCAAACGGCTGCATTAGCCTCGAGGTTTCCATGGCGTTTCTTCCACACCCAGGTCTTGAGCAAACTTTCTTGAGAGAACAAACAAATAATCGCTCAAACGGTTCAAATAAACAAGAATTTCTGTTTGAACAGATGACGAACGATTTAAGCTAATGGTTGCCCTTTCTGCTCTTCTGCATACGCAACGCGCCACATGGCAAGTGGAAATGCTGGGGTGTCCGCCAGGCAAAACAAAGTTGGTCATGGCCGGAAGTACTTCATCCATTTTGTCGATTTCTTGCTCCAAAGCACTGATAAAATCGGCCTTAAACTCGGGCAATTTCATTTGTGATTTTTCAGGGTCGTTGGCCAGATGGCTGCCCATGGTGAAGAGTTCTTCTTGTATGGAAATGAGCTTCGCTTGATAAGCTTCTGCCCCAATTTGATCGCGGAGGAGGCCAATGTGCGCATTGAGTTCATCCACAGCACCGTAGGCCTCAATTCTAATGTGGTCTTTTGCTACTCTGGTTCCACCAATTAATCCGGTGTTTCCTTCATCTCCAGTTTTTGTGTATACTTTCATCTTATTCGCTTCTCTACAAAATACATTTCTAAGGCTCCCTTGTTCTTTGCCTGGATTTTTCCTCGGTGGTGAATGAGGAAATCTTCGCTAATGAGCTTGGCGGTTTTGGAGCTGATGTTCACTTGGTTGATTTCACCACTGCTTTCCATTCGAGCAGCGATATTCACGGTGTCGCCCCAAATGTCGTAAGCAAATTTCTTCTTGCCAACAACTCCGGCAACGAGCGGACCACTATGCACGCCTATTCTGATGTTCCAGGGCGGTAATCCTTGTGCGCTGAGTTCATTGTTTAACTCAGCCATGGTTTTTTTCATGTCGAGTGCAAAGGCCACAAGTCGTTGCGCATGGTCTTCTTGTTCAATTGGAATACCCGCCGCACACATGTATGCATCTCCAATCGTCTTTATTTTTTCGATGTCATGAAGGTCGCAAAGTGCATCAAAACGCTGAAAAATTTGATCTAAAGTTGCCACCAGTTGCTCTGAGCTGATTTGTTCGCTCATTTTGGTGAAGCCCTTAAAGTCTGAAAACAGCACACTGGCCTGAGCATAAGTTCTGGCCAGCGCTTTGCCATTTGTTTTCAGTTCGTTGGCCGTTTCCTTGGGCAGGATGTTTAATAGGAGTTCATCGCTTTTGTTTTTTGCTTCGCGAAGGTCTGCTGTGCGTTCTTTTACCTTATCGTTCAGGAGATCTCGCTGGCGGGCAAGACTGGCGATTCTTAGTTGTGCCACGATGATAATCAAGGAAATACTTAGTGCAATGACGCCACTTATGAACCACCACCTCATGTAAAATGGTGCTCTGATCTCAAAAGCATAAACTTCGGGTTGTTCATTCTAGATGCCATCACTGTTCTGCGCACGAAGCATGAATTGATACTGGCCTGGAGGGATGTTGCTGAAGGTAATACTTTCTTGATCTGTGTTTTGCCAGTTGACCCCAAGTCCTTCAAGCATGTATTGGTATTGTATACTTTTCCCTTCGCTCAAATCAATACCTATAAAATCAAAGGTGAGGTGATTCTCATTGTGGGCGAAGAGCAGTTTTCCATTTTCTTGTTGATGGTCTTGTGCTTGAATTGGCTCGAAGAACAAGCGGGGAGTAGCGAGTTGAATTTGAGGAGGACACTGATTGTTGAATTGCCCCCCCATCTGATAGCAGTATAAACCTCTCGTGCTTCCCATCCAGAGCTGGTTGTTGGCATCAACATACATGCTTTTTGCGGCGGCGTGCCCCTTCAAGCCTTCGTCTACTTGAGAAGCGTTCAAAACAAACTGATCGTCTAAGTCTAACTCTAAAAAGCTCAAGCCTTGCTTGCTCGATACCCACAAGTTACCATCTCGGTCTGAAGTAATTCCGTGCACATTCAAATCGGGCAAGTGACTTGATTTTTTGAAAGATTTGAGCTTTTTACCGTCCCATTTCAGCAGTCCTTCGTTTTTGGTTCCAAACCAAACGCTTCCTTTCGGACTCGTGGCAGCACAGCTGATGTTTTTTCCAGAGCTTTTTGCTATTAATTCTAATTCCTGAGCGTCTTTGCTGAGTATGCGCAAGCCATCATCACACATCAAGATCAAGCGCTCTTCATGAATAATTGCGTCGTTGATGCGCCAGTTATCTCCTAATCCCAAACGAAGTAATCTTCGACCATCTAAGGCCACCACTTCGCGTTCTCTAATAATAATCACTTCGTCTTGGTAAAGCAAGCAAGCCACTTCTTCCCCTTTTGAAGCTTGTAGTACCTGTACATCTCCCTTCTGACTCAATTGCAATAATCCGTCGAATTGAACTAGAGCAAGCACACGCTTACCGTCTTTTACAAAATCGATAACAGGGTTTTCCGGACTCTTTGTTGCTGATTGATAGCGTCGTTCTGCCTTGCCTTCTTTCACCCAAAAAATGCTGCCTTCGAAGGTGCCGAGCAGGTGGGTAGAATCGTCTATTTCTTCAAAGGCTGTAATGAAGGTTTCAGGAAAATTACTGTTGCGCGAGTATTTGAGCAAAGATTCTCCCGTGAGCTGGGAGACGCCACCAAAGTAGGTACCAAACCAAAGGGTGTTAAATCGATCTAGAAGGACCTTTCTGATGCGGTCGCTATCCAATCCGTTTTCTTTCCTCAGCTCGTTGAGAAATTCAAGGGATTTGTTTTCGTCCAATCTCATTTGGATGGCCCCTTGAGCCGTTCCGAGCCATAAGTCGCCATGAGCATCTATGGCAATGCTTCTGATTCTTCTTTGGTCGATATTGGGATGATGTAGCCTGTGAACTCCGCTTTCATCGCTAACAATGAGTCCGTTTTCCGTGCCAAAGTAAAGGGTGTTTTCATGTTTAAATCCACAGAGTACAGCGTCGTCCAATTGCGGTTCAAGGCTTATTTTCTTGATTGATCCCGATTCGTAGCAGTAAAGTCCCTCATCACTTCCCATCCAAATTTTATCTTCATCGCGAAGCAAACAACGCACAGAAGAACCAAGCATTAAAGGGTCATCCAAAGCCTTCCATTTGCGGATGGTTTTTACAGACCAGTCTCTAGCTGTGCTATCCATTAGCGCAATTCCACCTCCGAGGGTAGCTGCCCATAAATTGCCATTGTGATCTTCGGTGAAGCTTCTGATGTGCAGTACTGGAAGACCGTTGTTCATCAAGCGCCATGTTTTTCCGTCGTAACAAAAAACACCATGGTCTGCCGTACCCACCCAAATCACCCCTTTGTGGTCTTCGAAGAGGCACCTAACATTCGCCGCGGCCAAGTTTTCAGGAGAATCCATGTTGTCGAAATGCTTGCCATCGAAACGCACCACACCGCCTCCTTCAGTGGCAATCCACAAGTAAGCGGCCTTGTCTTGAAGTAAATCATAAACACCATCAACTGGAAGCCCTTCTGCCGCACCAAAGTGGTTAAAGGGATATTCCTGAGCGAAAGTTTCAGTAGTGTAGCATAAGGAAATGCAAACACAAAGAAGCGGTATGAGTAATCGAAGGGTCATTTCTTGTCAAATTTTGTCAATTTCCTTGAAAGAGCCGCCGTTTTCCTTCACGACTTGTTAAATTTGGCCTTTTCTTATGGACGACGAGACATTGACATACAAAGATGTGGCCAAGCAAGAGCGCTACGACAGGGCTTATTTGCGAATGGCTGCAGAATGGGCCAGTTTATCTCACTGCACGCGAAAACAAGTCGGTGCTTTAATTGTTCGAAATGGTATGATCATCTCCGACGGCTACAATGGAACACCGGGCGGCTATCCAAATGCTTGCGAAGATGAGGCTGGAAGTACCCATTGGTATGTGCTACACGCAGAAGCCAATGCAATTACAAAAGTGGCGAGGTCAAACAATAGCGCTGAAAATGGTACCTTGTACATCACGCTATCGCCGTGCAAGGATTGCGCAAAAATGATTCTTCAAGCAGGAATAAAACGCGTTGTTTTTTCTGTTGCTTATAAAGACCTTAGTGGAGTAGATTTTTTGCAGCAATCAGGAATTGAAGTCGTACAAATAGAACAACCATAAAATGAGCGATCGCATTGATCAGTACACCAAAAAAAGCCCCGAGGAGAAGTCATCGTCCTTGATGTTTCCCTTCATTTGCGCGCTATTCCTGGTCATTGGGATTTACGCTGGTTCTTTTTTAAACTCAAGCGGACGAAGCCTCGTTCCTGGAGGGAATAATGAGAATAACCCCAATAAGTTGGTGAACATCATCAACAAAATTGATGAAATGTATGTCGATTCTGTAGAGAAGAAAGAATTGATTGATGACGCCATTCGAAGCATATTAGAACGGCTTGATCCGCATTCATACTACATCTCTCCAGAAGAAATGGCTTCAATGCAAGAGCCTTTGGAAGGAAACTTTGAGGGAATTGGTGTGGAGTTCATGATTCAGAGAGATACCTTGATGGTGGTGAATCCCATTGAAGGCGGACCAAGCGAAAGTGCTGGAATCGCTCCGGGCGACCGCATTGTGGAGGTAGATGGAGAAGACATCGCCGGAAAAGGACTCACCAACGATAAGGTGATGAAGCTGCTGAAGGGTGAAAAGGGAACGCCGGTTAAGTTGGGTATTGAACGACGTGGTGCTGAGGAATTGCTCGTTTTTGATATTGTGAGAGACCGCATTCCAATTTATTCTGTGGTAGCTTCTGTAATGGTTTCAGATGATGTGGGCTACATTAAAATTACCCGCTTCGCCAAAAACACCTACGAAGAGTTTGTTGAAGGAGTAAACGCGCTGAAAAGTCAAGGAGCAAAGAAATTGATGATCGACCTTCGTGGAAATGGAGGAGGATACCTGAATTCTTGCATCCCGATGGTGGAAGAATTTCTTTCAAGCGGCGAACTGATTGTTTATACTGAAGGGAAAAGCGACCCTCGCCGAGATTACAAGAGCCGAGTAAATGGTGCCTACCGCGATATGGATGTGGTGGTGCTGATTAACCAGGGTTCTGCTAGTGCAAGTGAGATTTTGGCCGGAGCACTTCAAGATCAAGACCGTTCAATTACAGTGGGCCGAAGATCATTTGGAAAAGGCTTGGTTCAGAATGAAATAGCCTTGCCCGATGAGTCGGCGCTTCGTTTAACCGTAGCTCGGTATTACACGCCAACCGGCAGATCAATTCAAAAACCCTACGGCGAAGGAGTTGATTATGAAAACGATTACCTCGAGCGTTATGATCATGGAGAGTTGTTAAGTGCAGACAGCATTCAATTTGCAGACAGCCTTCAATTCAAAACGCCTGCAGGCAGAATTGTATACGGTGGAGGTGGTATTATGCCAGATATCTTTGTGCCCATCGACACTGTGGGAGCAAGCGCTTATTTAAGCGAACTTTCATACAGTGGGAGCTTCAGAAATTACGGCTTTGAGTATGTTGAAAAGCATCGAGAATCATTGAGGCAATATGAGAATGTAGATGTTTTCATTGAGCGTTTTGATTTGAGCAATGCAGATTTGGAAGACTTCTACGACAGTGCGGAGCGAGATGGAGTGATGAAAGATCGTTTTGGCATAGAACAGAGCAAAGAAATCATTAAACTGCGCATCATGGCTTACATTGCTAGAAACCAGTTTGGTGAGGAAGCATACTATCGCGTAATGCTTGAAGATGACAACATTTATCGCGTCGCATTTGACGTGATTAACCAATACGAACAATATGTTGTGACCGACGGGAAATTGAACCTTTTGAGTCAGAAAATGTTGGACGAACAGAAACAATTAAATTAATTTATTCACGAAAAACACGTTTAATTATGGCTTTCGAACTACCGAAATTACCTTATGCATACGATGCATTAGAACCAAATATTGATGCGCGCACCATGGAAATCCATCATAGCAAGCACCATGCTGGATATACCAACAATTTGAACAACGCTATTGCGGGAACTGCAATGGAGGGCATGAGCATTGAAGAAATTTGCGCTAAAGGAACAGACAAGGCTGCAGTACGCAATAACGGTGGTGGTTATTACAATCACTGCTTGTTCTGGGAAGTAATGTCGCCAAACGGCGGTGGAAACCCAAGTGGCGACCTTGCCGCTGATATCGATGCTACTTTTGGATCTTTTGATGGATTCAAAGAGAAGTTTGCTGCAGCTGCTGCAACGCGCTTTGGTTCTGGTTGGGCTTGGCTTTGCGTTAACAGCAATGGCAAGTTGGAAGTTTGCTCTTCAGCAAATCAAGACAATCCTTTGATGCCAGGGGTGGGTTGCGAAGGAACACCAATCCTTGGCCTTGACGTTTGGGAACACGCTTACTACTTGAACTACCAAAACCGCAGACCAGATTACATTTCAGCGTTCTTTAATGTGATCAATTGGGATGAGGTGGCGAAGCGTTACGCTGCTGCGAAATAATATCGCCCAGAAAATAGAACTACTTTCAGAACCCTCATTGATTAAAGTCTGTGAGGGTTCTTTTATTTTAGCTGAATGAAGAAGGCACTTATCTTGGTGGCAGGAGGAACGGGAACGCGCATGCGCTCATCCATTCCCAAACAATTTCTTGAACTCAACGGAAAGCCGCTCATCTTTCACACGCTGAATCAATTCCTTGCGGTTTATCCCGACTTGGAAGTGGTTTTGGTGATGCACCCCAACTATGTGAACTTCTGGCACGAGCAATGCCAAAAGCACGGTTTTACGCATCCTGTGAAGGTGGTTGATGGGGGAGCAGAACGCTTTCACTCGGTGAAAAATGGTTTGGATGAAATTGAGGCCGAACATGGTGTTGTTGCCGTGCACGATGCCGTTCGTCCTTTCCCGTCAAAAGAGTGCATTGAACGCTGTTTTACTATGGCTGAAGAGCAAGGAGCGGCCATTCCGGTGGTTACTTTGGTGGATAGTATTCGGAAAGTACATGGCAGCTCGTCCATAGCTGAGGACCGCGCAGATTTCAGACTAGTGCAAACGCCTCAATGTTTCAGTGTAACCTTGCTTCGCGAAGCATATCATCAACAATACAAAGACGAGTTTACCGATGATGCCTCGGTGGTAGAGGCTTTCGGACATAAAATTCAATTGGTGGAAGGAAACCGTGAGAACGTGAAAATCACGACCCCTGATGATCTGATTTTTGCTCAGGCATGGTTAGCGGCTTTACAGGATTAGCGAGGTAATCGGCCTTCCACTTTGGCCATTCGCTTTTCTTCATGAAGATGCCTCCTAAAATGCCCAAAGCAACAAGAATAAATACCAACTGAAGCGGTTGTGTGCCCACCTGTTCGATATCGGCTTCCGTAATGTCGGGATTGTGCTGAATGTAATAGAGGCCCAATACGCTCACGCCGTTGTGAAGAAAATGCGCCAGTACTCCGGTCCAAATACTGCCTGTATGAATCACCAAATAACCAAACAAAGCCCCAAGTGCTAGTCTTGGCAGGAAACCGAGAAACTGCATGTGAATGGCGCTAAACAAGATGGCACTCAGCCAAATCCCAAGGTGGACGTTCTTGGTCCACTTACTCAACTGATTCTGAATCAAACCTCTAAAAAGAAACTCCTCCGCAAGCGCTGGAACCACTGCGGCGATGAATAACATTAAGATCAATTCTGCCGGACTCTCCATGGAGAGGAGTTGCGACATCAGTTGTTCGGCCAATGCTTCTTGTTCTCTCAATGCAGTTCCCCAAGAACTGTCTGCAGGAATAAGTCGTTCATTGAAATTAATGAGCACTTCCATAATAGGTAGACTCAAGATGGTGATGAGCGGTACCAGCATCCAGGTGCTTTTTGGTAGGCGGTTCATGTACTTGCTTACCGCTGTTTTGCCAAACATCCAAGCAAAGAAGAGAGCAGGTAAAAGAAAACCGCCCAATTGAAAGCAGGTTTGTAAGATGCGAAGCACACCAACATCGCTGCTGCTTTGAAAGTTGCTCATGAGTTCAAGCGCTTCCTGAGGTCCGTAACCATAGGCCAAACAGCCCAGAAGGCCAACAATCATTCCCACCACATAGCCCACCACAATGAGGGGCACGATGAAAACAAAACGGAAAGAGAGCGGGAAGGATTCAAATACGCGGCGCATTGGATGGGGTTTTCGTAACTTTGCACAAAGTTGAGGCAATTCCTCGGATGGCAAAAATAGGAAACATAGATTTAGGAGATTTTCCGCTTTTACTCGCTCCCATGGAGGACGTGAGCGACCCTCCTTTCCGCGCCCTGTGCAAGCAACACGGTGCTGATTTGATGTACACGGAGTTTATTTCTTCGGAAGGACTCATTCGCGATGCGGCAAAAAGTGTTCAGAAACTCGACATTTTCGAGTACGAGCGTCCGATCGGAATTCAAATCTTCGGTTCTGAAATAGAATCGATGAAACAAGCCACTGAGATCACCGCAGCGAGTAATCCCGACATTATCGACATCAATTATGGTTGTCCGGTAAAAAAGGTGGCCTGCAAAGGAGCCGGAGCTGGAATTTTGCAAGACATTCCAAAGATGGTTTCCATGACCAAGGAGATTGTAAATTCCACATCTTTGCCCGTTACTGTGAAAACCCGTTTGGGTTGGGACGACAATACCAAGTACATCGTTGAGGTGGCCGAACGACTCCAAGACGTGGGCATACAAGCCATCAGCATTCACGGAAGAACGCGCAAGCAGATGTATAAGGGTGAAGCCGATTGGACTTTGATTTCTGCTGTGAAGAACAATCCACGCATGCACATTCCTGTTTTTGGGAATGGTGATATCGACACGCCAGAAAAGGCTTTAGAATACAAAAACCGCTATGAAGTGGACGGCATCATGATCGGAAGGGCCAGTATCGGAAATCCATGGGTGTTTAACGAGATCAAGCACTTTTTAAAAACCGGAGAGCATTTGCCAACGGCCACGGTGCTCGATAGAATCAAGGCCGCACGTCAACACTTGGAGATGTCGATCAAGTGGAAAGGCGACCGTTTAGGTATTGTAGAAATGCGCCGCCACTACGCCAATTATTTCAAAGGTATCCCTCATTTCAAAGAATACCGCATGGCCTTGGTTACCGAGATGGAGCCGACCTTATTGTTTGAGCGTTTTGATGAGATAGAGGCGGAGTTTGGTGCCTTCGATTTCGCTCAGGCACCTGATCGCTGATTGGTGAGCTGCTTTTGATTGTCGCTCAGGCAACAGGTGTTGGGGGAGAAAGTGCTGCCTTCGACTGTCGCTCAGGCAGCGGGTGTGGGGAAAAAAGTCGGTACCAAAAAAACATCAAAAAATTTGGAGGCTATTTTTTGGAGGCGGATTTATAAATTTTATTATTTGAATTTTTTCCTCAACTTTTGAGGAATGACGATTCATCAACAATATTTTCACTCACTCCATTTATCTCATTCGAGCCACTCTTTGTTGGGTCAATTTCTTGGCGATCATCAAGAATCGTTGCACTGTGGGACAAGCATTTTCTTCACTCAGGTGCTTTTTCCAAAAAATGATAAGGAAAAGTATCCCTTGAAAGAGTTGAAGGAGTCTTGTGTGTTCCTTGGGAGCAGTGAGCCTGAACAGTCAGATTTGAATATTTGGTGCATGCGTCATGCAAATAGCTTGAAAGAACTGACGAGTGAAGAAGCTTTAGAACTTTCAATCTTATTGCGCTCAAGCTTTAAGAGACTTTCTAAATTAAGAAAACAAATGTTCTCCCGAACAGTGCACTCTGCGCTTCAAGCCCTTCCTAAAATGGTTTGTAAGATGGTTGTCGTAATTCAAGAAGGTGAGATTGAAGTGCGAAATGTGGATTGCAAAGGTGATTTGTGGGAATGTGTGTGTTGTTTTGGACCGAGTACTACCAGCACTAACTTTATGGTTCCACAGGATTTACCGCATTCAGCCCAGCAAGCACTCATTACAAAATACGAAAAGCAGGAGAGGAGCGTGATTACTTATGTAAATGGCGATGGAAGCTGGGAGAGAAAATGTTAATTTAAAATGATAATACTATGTTGATAGCAATCTTAACTTACTTCTTTTTCTCATGCTGCTGTGCTTTTGTGCTCGATGATATCTGCACCGCTGGTGGAAACCCGTTTACGAACAGGGAGCGCTGGATGCTGTTTTTTTTGGCACCTGTTTTTTGGGTGATCATTATTTTTCAAATCATTCAAGAGTATGCACAAGGTTCTCGATAGAATTGGTAGCTCTTAGTTTTCAAGTAGCTATGAATAAAACATTTCGATCAAATTTTTAAATCAAATTCATCTATGACAACAAACATCCTTTCATCAAAAAACCAGGAAAATGATCAAAAAATACATGATACCGCTTTGAAACAGCTCGAACTTCAAGAAAAAGAGTTTTCGGTAAACCAAAAGCTGATCAAGGAAGAAGCGCGAGAGGATGATAAGATGCTTATTGAGAAGATTAAAACCATCGCTTCCTTGCTTACGGACAGTCAGGTGGACGAGGAGAAGTCGGTGTTTGGGGGTGAAACGCAATACCGCCCTATTTTTAATGAGCAGCAACAGGAGGAGTTGAGAGCGTTGGCGCTTCAGTTGGCAAATCAATTGGTAAAAGCATCATCGAAATGAAAATGGAAAGTAACACCTACAAAACAGTGATCACTTCGCTACATTTTGCACGTACCTATGAACTTGTTTTGGAAGGCCGCTTATCAGTGGACGAAAACAAATACCTGTTCTCTGAGCTACAAACCTATTGGCCTGAAGGTCCGTTCAAAAACTTCGACTTGAACTTCGGAGTGGTGCATGATGCATCTGAAGTAAGTGCAATAAAGCATTTGGGTTCCATGAAGATCAAGCGCAGAGCTCCCCATGCTCTTGATGTTTGCTATCAACCTTCAGACGATGAATTTCTGGAGGGATTTCCCGGGCATTCGTATTGGATGTCCATGACAGTTTATTCCAATATTGCACATGCTGCACCTCGTTATTTTAAGTGCTTTTGGATGAGTGCTTTTGGGCCGTTAGCAATAGATGATGTTATGGTAGAGATTGGCTTGGAACATGGTTTGTTGGGAGTGAGTGATGGTTCTGACTTGTGAAGTGAGAAATGTTTAAGGCTTGTAATTTGGCAGTAAAATGTGCTACTTTGCTTCAACAAGGATGTTTGACATTGAACGGATTGTTCTTGATAGATCTATGCATTTGTAGATAAATCAACTTGTTTTAACGCCGCTCTTTTCATCATTGTTTTCTGGCTTGATGTCGAACACATGTTTAATATCAAAACATATGTGGTTAGGTTTTATGCTGATCAATATTTAGAAAGTTGT
>JAQWFN010000058.1 GCA_029238785.1 Flavobacteriales bacterium
GTTTTAGCTAGAGCAGAGAAATTGAACAGTGCGCCTTACGGTGGATTTATCAATCCAGTTTTGGTTCCTCAAATGGACGAACAAGGAAATGTGCTTGATGTGGAAGTACGTTATCCAAACGATTTCACCAAACAAATGCTCTACTACAGCGAGAACTATGGTTTCTTGAGTAAATAGGGTTTTTCATGTCGAATTTGTAAAAAGGGGAGGGCTGCGGCTTTCCCCTTTTATTTTGTAAAGAGTGTAGATGAACTAGTAATAGCTCTAAAACCTTTTTTAAGAGGTTTAGAAATCGGATTTACGAGATATTTTTGAGAACACTATTCTAAAAACTTGCAGTACCTTTAAACAATGAACCTGGAAGAACGAAAATTGAACATTATCGCAGCAGTTGTTGGTGAAACCGATCAAGATGCTATTCAAATGCTCGAAATGAAACTGGCAGAGATTGATTACGACAAAAAGAGTCGATCAAAAATCATTGGGCTCAACCCTAAAGGGATGCCCATCATCAAAAGTGAATTCGTTCGTTGCATTCACCAATCATTAACAAACCTGGAAAACGGAGAATGGATCACCCTGGATGATCTTGAAAAACGCTCCGAGAATTGGTAACACCTATGAAAAAATTTTACATTACCCTTGCGCTCGCTTTGGCATTTGCTGGAGTGAAAGCACAAACACCATGTGTTGATGGAATGGCTGGTCCTTATCCCTGTGATAAAGTTGACCTATTAGCTAGCATGACCATGGATGAAATTGGTGGAGCTCAAAACCAAGCAGATATTTGGGGCTGGACTTCAGCTACTGGAAGAGAATTTGCCATTGTTTGTAAATCAAACGGAACGGCCTTTGTTGAGGTGAGTGACCCTGTTAATCCTGTTTACTTGGGAGACCTTCCTACACACACCATCAACAGCTTGTGGAGAGATGCCAAGGTCTATGCTGATCATGCTTTTATTGTGAGTGAAGCCCCTGGTCATGGAATGCAGGTTTTTGATCTTACTCAGTTGCTTTCCATCAGTAACCCTCCTGTTATTTTTGAAGAAACAGCTCATTATGGAAGCTTCGGAAACGCTCATAACATTGTGATTAACGAAGAAACGGGCTTTGCTTATGGGGTTGGTACAAATACATTTATGGGTGGTTTGCATATTGTGAACATTCAAGATCCTGTAAATCCCGTGATTGCTGGTGCCTATGCGGAGGATGAATATACACACGACGCACAAGTGGTGGTTTATCATGGAGATGATGCCGATTATTGCGGTTTAGAGATTGCCTTTAACAGCAACGAAGATGCAGTTACGATCGTGAATGTTGAAGATAAAGAAGACTGTCAAACCATTTCCATTTCTCCTTATCCAAACAGCGCTTACACCCACCAAGGTTGGTTGAGTGAAGATCACAACTTCTTCTTTGTGAACGATGAGCTGGACGAAATGCAAGGTTTGGTGACAAACACTACCACCTTCATCTGGGACATTCGCGATTTGGTCAATCCAGTGTTGATTGGAACCCATGCAGGAGTGACCACCTCAATTGACCACAACATGTACACCAAGTGGAACCAAATATTTCAAAGTAATTACCGCTCGGGTTTGCGAATTTTAGATGCTTCTCTTGCTGAAGAGGGAACCTTGAGTGAAATTGGTTTCTTCGATTGCATTCCAGAAGACGATGCGGCTTCATTCAGCGGAACTTGGTCGAATTACCCCTATTTTGAAAGTGGAACCGTAGTGATGACAAACATGACTGGCGACTTCTTGGTACTTCAGCCTAGAACCGTTTCTGCAGATGCAATTGTGCACGTTTTAGATGGCGTTGATAGCGCTACGTTTAATGTATATACTGCAGCCGACGAAAGTGAAGTAAACTTGAATACTGTTGGCTTGCCTTCAGGTGTATTTGTTGGATTTGATGATTACACTGGATTAGGACCAACAGCAATTTTACTTAGTGGATTGGAACAACTCGATCCAGGTACCTACGACTTTCAAATTGTAGTGAGCATCGATGGAAGCGATGAAGTTTTTGATGCCTCTTTTATTATTAGTGATGAACAAGCACCTTCAATTATAGCTCAAACGCCTATTAATGAAGAAGTTACAACGCCTGTGCCTGTCTTTGAGTGGTCAGACGATTTTAATGGAGAAACACTGCTTTTGGAAATATCGAGCACGGCTAATTTTGACAACATTCTCTTTAGTTTTGAAGTGAATAACAGTCCTTTCGAATCTCCAAATAGCCTCCTTGAAGGTCAATACTTTTGGAGGTTAAGCAATTTTCCTGAATGCAACGATGAAGTGGTTTTTTCAAATGGAGCCAGTTTTGGGGTAGTCATTCCTAAGGTGCAAGAGAACAATTTAGGCCTTTTGAGCGTGTATCCAAATCCATCCCAAGGTCAGCTTAATCTTGATTTGGCTGTTCAAGGAGAACTCAATGTCATCAATGCTTTGGGAGAAACAGTAGCGAAGTTTACTTTGCCTCAAGGTCTCCAAACCATACAACTTGAAGACATAGCAAAAGGCGTTTACCTCTTGCAATTCAATCAAGTAAATGCGGGTAGAATTATTCTTGAGTAAGGATATATCTTCGTGAAATCATGGCAAAGCTGAAACCAGCAACAATATGCCAGATTCCCCACCAAGCGGCAACGAAAGCCATAGCACCGTTGCCATCAAAAAACGCAAAGATTAAAACAAGACCGAGACCGGAATTCTGAATTCCGGTCTCCATGCTTGTGGTAATTGCGTTCTTTTTTCCCAGACCAAAGCTCATAGCACTCAAATAACCTGTGAGAAAGGCTGCTGTGTTCTGAATGAGCACAAGCAGAAAAACGAGTCCTAAATAGTCTAAGAAATAATCAAAGTTCTTGGCGAGTGCTATTCCGATAAATGCCATCAAAATAACAAACGATAGTCCGCGCAAAGGCGCAGAAAGCTTTTGTGATAATTGAGGTTTCCAACGCTGAAGCTGAATGCCTAAAAGACAAGGAAGCACGATAATGAGTGCAATGGTTTTGATCATGTCCCATTGGTCCAAAACGATCTGCTGTTCGCCCAAATCTGGATAAATGAGTCCACTCCAAAAAGCAAAACCAATTGGAGTAAGCACAGCCGAAAGAAGCGAGGAGAAGGTGGTGCTTGAGATACTTAATGCAATATTACCCTTTGCAAAAGAGGTGAAAAAGTTGGACACGTTTCCGCCCGGACAACAAGCAACAAGAAGCATTCCCAATCCAAGGCTGCTTTGAGGTTCAAGTACAACAACCAGAAGCGCTGTAACAGCTGGTAAGAGCAATAGCTGACTGAACATCGTGACTAGAACGGCTTTTGGTCGCTTTAGCAAATAGGCAAGATCGCTCGTTTTCAGCTCTAAAGAAACACCAAACATGATCAAAGCGATACATGCATTTAAAGCGTTTAAGCTTTCTGGTGAAAAACGCAGCTGAATTTGCTCTAAGTCAATCATTCAAAAGCAATTCAATTAACTTTTCTTCTTTAACTCTTCGGTGAATCTGAGCCCCTTCAACAAAACTAATAAAGCCGGTTTCTTCAGACACAACAATCGCACGTGCATCTGTTTCTTCGCACAAGCCCAATGCAGCGCGGTGTCTCATCCCCATTTCTACGGGTAGATCATCGCGTTGAGTTACGGGTAAAACGGCACTCGCAAAAGTGATCCGCTGATTCATAATGATAACGGCACCATCGTGTAAAGGACTGTTTTTAAAAAAAATACTTTGAAGAATGGCCGAGGTAATGCGCGCGTCGATGAGTCGTTTCGATAATACCAGGCTTTCTAATGGACTGCTTCGCTGAATAACAATCAACGCACCCGTTTTAGTTGAAGCCATTTTCGCGCAAGCCTTGGCAATTTCTGCGGCAGGAAGAGCTTGTTGACTTTTGGCAGGTAGGAAGCGGCGGAGAAAACGATTTCGCGATTTAAAAAACTCTCGATTACCTATGAATAGGAGGAATTGACGCAACTCTTGCTGAAAAACAATGATGATAGCAATCACCCCAACTCCCATAAGTTGACCAAGGATTTCCCCCAACAAATTCATTTGCAAGGCATCAACAATCTTCCAAAGCACATAAATAAAAGCGAGTCCTAGAAAAATCTTTATCGCAGCTGTGCCTCTGGTGAGTTGAAAAAGCTGATAAAGGATAAAGGCCACCAAGAGCACATCCAATACATCTTTGAACTTAATGTCTATAAAGAGCAGCATCATAAGTTTGATAGTTGTTGGTGCAAGAGGATACACTCTTTGGCTTCTTTAACATCATGAACCCTAAGAAGATGAGCGCCCTTATCTAAAGCTAGCATATGCAAAGCTGTTGTTCCATTCAAGGCTGTTTCTGCGCTCGTCTTCAGTACTTTGTTGATCATCGATTTTCTGCTAAGTCCCACTAATATCGGACAATTTAAAACTTTGAAAAGATCTAAATTATGAAGTAGGGAGTAGTTGTGTTCTACACTTTTCCCGAAACCGAATCCCAAGTCTATAGCTATATCTGCAAGCCCCAATCTTCTCAATTCATGAATCTTATTCGCTAAGAATTGGAAAATCTCTCGAGGGGCATTTTCATAGTGGGGAGCAACTTGCATGCTTTGTGGATCGCCTTGCATGTGCATCAAAACGTAAGGAATCTTCAATTCAGCAACAGTTTCGAACATTTTGACATCGATGCTTCCTGCAGAAACATCATTGATCATTACTGCACCGCGTTCAACGGCAGCTCGGGCTACCTTACTGTAGAAAGTATCAACAGATATCTTCATGCCAGGGAATTCCTTTAATGCAGCTTCCATTACAGGAACAAGTCGCTCGAGCTCTTCGTCTTCTGAAAGTCGTTGAGCTCCTGGTCGGGTAGACTGTGCTCCAAAGTCCAAAAAATCAGCACCATCCTTCAATGAATGCTCAATTCTAAAAAGCTGCTTCGACAAGTCGGAATAAACCCCACCGTCATAAAAAGAGTCGGGCGTAAGGTTGATTATCGCCATGATCTTGGGCGAATTAAACTCAAAGAGTTCACCTTTCAGTCGAAATGAGGGGCTATAATGTGTGGTTTCCATATCTTTCGGACGGCAAGATAGCACGAAACTTTATGAATCTAACGAGTCAACAATACGACCAAGTGGTCGAACGCTGTAAGTCGCTTTTTATGCAAAAGGCGGCAGATTACGGAACAGCTTGGAGAATTCTCAGAACCTCTTCATTAACTGATCAAATCTTCATCAAAGCAAACCGAATTAGAACGCTTGAAACTACAGGTGAAAATAAAGTAGGAGAGAGCATTGAGAATGAATACGTAGGCATTATCAACTACTGCGTTATGGCATTGATTCAGCTCGAATTGCCTGATGATGCGCCAATGGAACTGCCTCTAGACCAAGTTGAAAAAGCCTACAGCCACCACCTGGCAACAACAAAATCACTCATGGAAGCGAAAAATCACGATTATGGTGAGGCTTGGAGAGATATGAGAGTGAGTTCGCTTACAGACTTGATTTTAATGAAGTTATTGCGCGTTAAAGAAATTGAAGACAATGAAGGACATACCATTGTTTCAGAGGGGATTGATGCCAATTACCAAGACATGATCAACTACGCTGTTTTTGCCATGATTAAACTTACCCTTGAACAATAGTTCATCACTGAGCCTGTTAAAATTGGGTTAAAATGAAGACCTCAAGACGAAGTTCAACTTACCTTTAAGCTCCAAAAACCGATTCTAAATGAAAAATGCTATTGTTCTTATATCTCGAATTATAGTTGGAAGTATTTTTATCATTTCCGGACTAATTAAGGCCAATGACGCTATTGGTTTTGAATACAAGTTGATTGAATACTTTAGTGAGAAGGCACTCGGGCTTCCCGATTTAATCCCTTACGCCTTACCCTTAGCCGTCTTCATTTGTTTGGGTGAAATTTTATTAGGAGTGGCATTACTTGTTGGAGCATTTCCTAAACTAACCAACGTGCTGCTCATGATCATGGTGCTGTTTTTTGGTTGGTTAACTTATTATACCGCAAGTTGTGATCCCTTTGAAGAAATGACTTTTGTTGATTCTAAGGGACAAGAATATACCGCTACACCAGAATGTGTGCTCGAATGTGGTTGTTTCGGAAATGCCATACCGCTCACGCCTTGGGAATCCTTTGCCAAAGACATGGTGCTCCTCTTTTTTGTGATCTTCACTTTTTTAGGAGCCTTTGTTTGGAAAAACTTGAAGCTCAATACAGCAAAAGAAGATACCATTCTTGTAACAGCCAATTTGGCCTTTACAGCGGTTTTTAGCCTCTTAATGCTTGATTGGCTTTTTCCTATCCTGTTTGCTGCATTAACTGTAGGAGTGGCCATCATCATCAAAAAATATACTTCAGGAAAACGAAAAGAAATTTACATGGCCCTTGGCGCTTTAATTGTCTGTGGCGCATTTCAATACTACACCTTGGAGCACCTTCCAGTGAAGGATTATCGTCCGTACGCCGTTGGCAACGACCTTATTGACGGTATGAAAAGCGCTGAAGAGAAAGGCTTAAAACCACCGGTTTATGTTACCATGTATGAAATGACCAACAAAGACACTAAAGCGGTGATGGAGTTGGACAGTGAGAAATACCTTGAAGATCGCATTTGGGAAGACAAAGCTTGGGAAATCACCAAGTCTTGGGGACCAATTAAAAAGAGCGATGGTTACGAGCCACCAATTCCTCCCGATTTTGAGTTCATGGATTATGAAGGGAATGATATGACACCTACCATTCTCGAAGGTGAAGATCTTGTTTTCCTTAATGTAGCTTACGACTTGGACTACACCAACATGGAGGCACAGAAAGCAATCAGCGCATTGGCCGATGAAGTGATGAAAAAAGGTCACCGCTTCTACGGTTTGAGTACAGCCGGACAAGAGCAGTGTGAGTCGTTCAGACACGAGGTTCAAGCTGCTTATCCCATCTTTTCAGGCGATGAGAAAATCTTGAAAACCATTGTTCGTGCAAACCCAGGGTTAGTAGTGCTCAAAGGTGGAGTGGTACAAGCGAAGTACCATTATAACGACTTGCCAAGTGCCGATGAATTTGGAGCTTATTCCGGACGATAAACGCTCATGAGCTACCTGATTCAACGACTTTCTTATGGATTCTTGGTGCTGCTAGGGGTGGTCTTTCTTGTATTCACGCTCTTTAGTTTAGTGCCAGACCCAGCAAGAGAGTTGGCCGGACAGAATGAATCTCCGGAAGTTATTGAAGCCATCAGGAAAAAGCACCGCTTGGATTTGCCGTATTTTCCCCGACTGGGCTATTTCCTGAACGATCTTTCACCAATAAGCTACAACAGCACAATAGAAGGAGAGGCCTCGTTCATCGATCTAAACTCCATCTCAGAACTGCGTTTATTCGAAGGAGAAGGGCAGGTGCTTATTTTGAAATCCCCTTATTTAGGTCGGTCCTTTTTATCTGATCGTAGCGTTAGCGCCATTCTAGCAGATGCCTTGCCCGGAACCGCCGTCCTGGCTTTGGCGGCCATCATTATTGCCATGTTGTTTGGAATTGCCTTAGGTGTGCTTACGGCTTTGAATAAAGACACTTGGATTGATCACCTAACAATGGTGCTGGCTTCTTTGGGGATGTCAGGGCCATCTTTCTTCATGGCCATACTCATCGCTTGGTTTGGGGGGACTTTAATTTATGATCAAGTGCTCATTCCCATTTGGCCCATTGTTTTTGTGCTTTTATTTTTCGGGCTGAAGAAGTATTGGGCTGGGGCGAGGCAATTTTCTTTAATGAAGGAGAACAGTTTTTTAATCGGACTCCTTTCTGGGCTGGCTGTGTGGTTCGTGCTCATCGCCTTAAAGGTCCCAGGAGGAATCATGTATCTACGACTACCAGGAACGGGCTTGTCAGCCACCGGAAGCTTGTATGAGGTGGATGTTTGGGAAGGCAAAAAGCTTTCACTGGTCAACCTTATTTTACCCGCAATCACTTTAGGCATTCGTCCATTAGCAGTCATCATTCAACTTACTCGCTCTTCTTTATTGGAGGTGATGCAAGAAGATTACATCCGCACAGCTTACGCCAAAGGATTAAGCAGGCAACAAGTCATTTGGAAACACGCTATTCGAAATGCGCTAAACCCCGTCATTACCGCTGCAAGTGGTTGGTTTGCTTCCATGCTTGCAGGTGCGGTATTTGTGGAATTTGTTTTCGGATGGAAAGGTATTGGTTTTGAAGTATTTCAAGCCCTAGAGAAAAATGATCTTCCCGTGGTGATGGGGGCGGTTTTGGTGATTGCCAGCACCTTTGTCATCATCAATATTCTTGTTGATTTAATCTATGGTTGGCTGGATCCAAGAGCGCGTGTTGTTTGAAAAAGGTAAGAGCTTAAATCCCGAGTTTTGCGTTGAGTAATCGGCAAAATCTAACCGACATATCATTGAAGTAGCGCTTTGTTCGATAAGATCCAACCCATTGAACTCCATGGATGGCATTGGTCAAAAACAACTCATCTGCCGCCAATAAGTTCTGCGGTGTTAAAGTGCACTCATACACCTTGATGCCGTTTTCTAAAGCAAGGTTGATGATGTTCATACGCATGGTTCCGGCAACCGGACCTTCATCTAATCCTGATGTGTATAGTACTCCATTACTTACCAAGAACACATTGCTGGAGGTAGCTTCAATAATCGACCCTTTGTAGTTTTGAACAAGGGCGTCATCAAGCCCCTTTTCATGAGCAAATAAAGCAGCTTGAATATAAACTTGGCATTCAATGCGCTTATAAACTGCTAAACGATTCAGGTCCTTTTTGAATTCAACACAAAGATCAACATTCCTTCCTTGTTCGTTTAGGGTAAAGCGGTTATGTTCCAAAGAATTTGCCTCAATGATGTATTCCAGTTCATTGCCAATGGGCAGGTAGTAGCCCGCAGATTTCCGGCAAAAGGTCACCCTAACGCGACCACCTTTTTCGATTTGGTTTCGCTCACTTAGGGCAATAATTTCTTTTTCTAATTTTTGAAGCGTAAAGTCGATCGGACGCTCAATTTTGTAAGCATCCATGGTTTCTAAGACTCTCGAGAAATGATGGTCGAGGAAAACGGGCTTACCGTCGATTAGTCTGATGGTCTCAAAAAAGCCATCTCCATAATGAAAACCTCTATTGCTAACAGGAAGAGCTGGTCCGTTAACAGGGTAATAAGTGCCATTGTAAAATACCTCGTTCATCTTGCGCTAAGCTATTAAATCGATGTACTTTTTCAAAGGAGCATTGGTAGGAATTAACACTCCTTGTACACCAACCTTTTCTCCAGCGTCACAATCGCGTTGTTTGTCGCCAATCATGTATGATTTCGAGGGGTCAATATCGTACTTGGCAAGTGCGCGTTCAATCATCAAGCTACCCGGTTTCCGACTCAAGGATTTGCCAAAATCATCGTGGTGCGGAGAATAATAGATTTCGGTAATCTTAATCCCATTTCTTTTAGCTTCGCGAAGCAAATATTCATGGATTTCAGCCACATCTTCATGAGTATAAAGCCCCTTAGCAATTCCTCCCTGATTGGTAATCAGAATCAGTAAATAACCTCTCTCCTGAAAAACTTCAAGTGCGTTCCATAGATCAGGAAGAATGGTGAATTCTCTGAGGTGTTTGGTGTAATCTCCTGGGTCGTGGTTGATAACACCATCACGATCTAAAAAAATGGCTTTGTTCATAACACAAAGGTGATGATTATCTCTATTGCAGCCAAACAGCCAAGCTCAGATGCCCAAGCTCTTTTTAAATTGTTGAAAAAGAAGTGATAACGTAATACTAGCGCCTTTTATTATCGCATTCCTATTTGCTTACTTTGTGCTGTTGATCGTTTAGTGGGGCTGCCATAGCCAGTAGTCCCTTGCACCGCTAAAAACAACTTCACCATCCATGACTTGGCCGAACACTGATCTGAAAGGGGCAATGCCCGCTGTATTTGCAAGGATCTCTCACCAATCCTTGCGCTTTTCAAAAGACTTGAAATGTGCCTTTGTGAGCATAAGTGGCAATAACAATGTTTTTGCTTTGAACGACGATCAAATGATCGGAAAGCACATCGATGATTTCCCCATTTCAGAGGTCTCTAAACAACATTTTAAGTCGGTTTGCGAATCACTCGATTCCAAAAACACGGCAAAACGAATTGTTCTTAACGAAACTAATGATGATTTTGAGCATTGGTTGATTCGAGTGTCGGGAAATTCAGAAGACTACCTTGAACTCCACGCCATAGCAAATGAGTCTGGAAAAATATTGAAGAACAGCTACGACGATTTGTTCAGGTATAGAAAAGAACACGTTTTAGTGGTCAACAAGAATGCCGAGATTCAATACCTCAATCGATGTTTCTTAGGATGGCCGGTATCTACATCCATGGGAAGGAACGTGGCTTCACTTTTTCCGGCTGATGAAAAGCAAGGTTTTTTGGATGAAATCCTTAAGGTGCACGAAACAAAAAATGAATCGCAAATAGAATTAAGCGTTCCTTTTTTGCAGCAGGTCCATTATTATATTGCTGATATTCAGCCCATGGCAAACGAGGAGGGGTCGGTGCTTATCGAGCTTTTTGACCAAACCAAAGAGAAAAAGAGAAGTCTCGATAGTGAAGAAAAAGCACTGCTTTTTGAAACGGTCCTTGATGGTATGGACCACGCTGTTTTTGCTGCAAACGCTCAGGGTGAAATCTTATTTCAAAACAGTGCAATCCAAAAATTCTTCGGAAGACGTTTTAATGGCCTTATTGAGTTTACACATGCCACTGCTGGTCATTGGCTAAAGAACGATAACAAAACACCAATTAACCTTTTCGATTTGCCTTTCACGCAAGAATTGGATGAAATCGACCCTGCTGTTGAATTCGAGTTTTTTTATGAAGTAAATGAAAAGGAAGTTCCTTTCGAAATTAGCTGCTCAAAAGTGCAATTCACCGCAGGCGCTGAACTTGCTGTTTGGCAATTCCGAAACATTTATGACGCATTTAGTGCACGAAAGAGAATGGAAGAGGCAAATGCTAGTCTCGACGATTTTGTGCGTGCTACTGCACACGACCTTCGTTCTCCAATCTCTAACATGAAGAATTTATTCAATCTTCTCGATAAGGTTGAAGATGAATCGAAAAAAAACTTTGTGCTCGAAAAGGTGTGCGACTCTGTATTCAAACTAGACGAACTCTTGAACGGATTAATGCAAATGGTGGATGCTCAAAACAACCAACATTTGATGATTGAACAACTTGATTTTCAGCAAGTATTGAACTTTGTGTGTAATGATCTGGAAGACCGAATTGAGGAATCTGGAGCCAATATCAAAGCGAGTTTTGAAGTCGATAAAGTGGTTTACAATAAGGCTTACCTAAGGAGTATCCTACACAATCTGATTTCAAACGCTATCAAGTATAGAGATCAAAATAAACCGCTTGAAATCACGGTCTCAAACAGAAAAAACAACAACGAAATCTGGCTCCGTGTTGAAGATAATGGTATGGGGATTGACCTCGAGAAACATGGGGAACTCTTGTTCCAACCTTTTAAAAGATTGACTAACGTTGGGAGTGGCAAGGGAATCGGACTAAGTCTGATTAAACAGTTTGTAGAGAAAAATGGAGGTCAAATCTTTGTCGATAGCGAAGTTGGAGTGGGCACAACTTTCGTTTGTGTACTCAATCCTTTTTCTACCAGCATACTTCAGCCAAGCCTCTTCTAATGAACGCGTTGACCGTTTTCAACGGAATGATCACTTCTTAGTAAGCTTATTCCCCTATCTGTACTGAGTCCCAAAACAAGGCACTCGCTCATGAGCTTTCCGATTTGCTTTTTAGGGAAATTGATAACGGCTATAAGCTGTTTTCCAATGAGTTCTTCCACTTGGTACAGCTCACAGATTTGTGCACTGCTCTTCAAGATTCCATATTCACCAAAATCAATCTGTAAAATGTAGGCGGGCTGACGGGCTGCTGCAAAAACTTCCGCACTGAGAACGGTTCCCACACGCATTTCAACTTTAAGGAAGGTTTCGAAGTCTGTTGTGTTCATGTTGTTGCTTTAATCAGGCTTAAGATAGCAAGTTCTGAGTGTGTTGTTGAGAACAGCTTCTACTTTTAGATTTCCTCAGAACTCGCTAAATGTTGTAAAAAGTACCCTTATGTGGAGAAGATGCAGGCTTTAGAGGTTTTCCATAAAAGGCATTCGTTGTACTTTAGTCGTCTAAACATGAATGAATGAGTTGGCCAAAATTTGACTTGGGAGACTTTCCCCAACAAACCAAAGAAAGCTGGAAGAAAAAGGTGATTGCCGATCTAAAAGGAAAACCTTACGAAGACCTTTCTTGGGAGGTGGATAAAGACTTGATCCTCGATTGCATGTACACAGATGATGAAGGACTTGAGATAATCCGTATTCCAGCTAGAGCCATGCAGAGCGATACGAACGAGTGGTTAATTCATCAGGATTTTAAAGGTCTAGGATCAAAAATGAATGCTGAAATCCTAGAGGCTTTAAAAAATGGAGTGAACTCAATTGGTTTTACCTTGAGCGACCTTCATGAAAACCCAAAGGCGCTCGATGGCGTGTATCAAAACATGTTACGACTTCGTCTAGATTGCAGCATTTCTGATTTCAATAAGTCTAGTCTAAAAGACCAGATTAAAACGCTCGATTTTAGTGCAGATTATAGTGCATTAGTACTTGATGTGTTTACTGAAAAAGAGGTGTCTAAGAGTTTGATTGTGAATGCGATAAGTGAAATTAAAAACATTTATTCTTGGCGGCTAAAACTGAATGTTTCGGTGTTCACAGAAGCTGGTTTTGGTCCGGTAGATGCCCTAGCACTTGCTGCTTTAAAGTTGACTGATTTACTTGATTTAGCCGCTGAAGCGGGAGTGGATGAAAAAACGCTTTATGAGCATTTAGAAGTGGAGCTTTGTATGGGAAGAAGCTATTTAGCAGACGTCGGACTAATTCGTTCGATGAGGGCAATGCTGAATAAAGTACTGAGAATGTGGAGCGGCGATATTAAGGCTGAAATCCCTGTTTTTATTCAAGCCAATAGCGCTCGTTTCAACTTGAGTCGTCTAGATGCCTACAACGGTCTTTTGAGAGGAACAATCGCGGGAATGTCGGCAACAATCGGTGGTGCCGATGCAGTGATGATTCGTCCTTTCGATGAGCTATGGGCGAACAGCGCTGAGGCTCTGAGGTATGCGAGAAATACACAGCATCTCCTTAAAGAAGAAAGCATGCTCGACGCGGTGCAAGACCCTATGAAAGGGGCACTAATCGTTGAGAAGCTTTGCGCTAAGCTGCTTGAAGCGGGGTGGAATAAATTTCAAAAATGGAGCGATGAAGGGACATACCTAGAGCTTCTGAGTCAAGGGGTAATTGAAAATGCAGCGGAAAAAGCGGCTGCACATCTTCAAAAACAACTCGATGAGCAGTCACTCATTTTGCTTGGAGTAAATAAATATAGCGCTCCTCACAGCTCGCTGCCTGAAATGAAAGCACTTGAAGCAGCAGCTGAAATCAAAGCCTTTCGCTGGGCTGAGAAACATGAATCTAAATCAGAAAAGGCATGAATAAGCTGAAAAACCAAGATTGGAGAGTCGGACTAGATTTGCTTGAGCCTTCAGGGAAAAGCGCTAAAACGAGTCTTACAACGGCTGAAGATATAGTACTGAAGTCAAGTTACGAACGTTCTGATGCTGAGGTACTTATAGGCAAATCTTATGTAGCAGGAATTGCGCCTTTCCTGCGCGGACCATACAGTACGATGTATGCTTCTCGCGCTTGGACTGTTCGTCAATACGCTGGTTTTAGTACTGCCAAGGAGTCCAACGCCTTCTATCGCAGAAATTTGGCTGCCGGACAAAAAGGTTTGAGTGTGGCTTTCGACTTGGCCACGCACAGGGGGTATGATAGTGACCACCCAAGAGTAGTTGGCGATGTAGGTAAAGCAGGTGTAGCCATTGATAGTGTGGAAGATATGAAACTGCTCTTTGATGAAATCCCCCTCGATAGAATGTCGGTTTCAATGACCATGAACGGGGCGGTGGTGCCCATCATGGCTTTCTACATTGTTGCTGCAGAAGAGCAAGGAGTGGAGAAGCACTTGTTGAGCGGAACCATTCAAAACGATATTCTTAAGGAGTTTATGGTGAGGAATACCTACATCTATCCGCCTTTGCCATCAATGAAAATCATTTCAGACATCTTCGAATACACTTCGCAAAAGATGCCTAAATTCAATTCAATCAGTATTTCAGGCTATCACATGCAAGAGGCGGGAGCCACGGCTGATATTGAGCTGGCTTATACTTTGGCTGATGGCTTCGAGTACCTGAAAGCGGGTGTGGCTGCGGGCTTAGATATTGATGATTTTGCACCTCGATTGAGTTTTTTCTGGGCTATCGGGATGAACCACAGCATGGAAATTGCTAAGATGAGAGCGGCTCGTTTGCTTTGGGCGAAATTGGTGAAGACTTTCAATCCAAAAAATGAGAAATCACTGGCCCTAAGAACGCATTGCCAAACATCGGGCTGGAGTTTAACTGAGCAAGATCCTTTCAATAACGTGGCCCGAACTTGCATCGAAGCTATGGGCGCTGTAAGTGGCGGAACCCAGTCGCTTCACACGAATGCTCTGGATGAGGCAATAGCGCTGCCTACCGACTTCTCAGCAAGAATTGCTCGAAATACGCAGCTCTTCATTCAAGAAGAAACCGGACTTTGCAACACTGTTGATCCTTGGGGAGGTTCTTATTTTATGGAGAGTCTGACAGAAAGCATTGCTGAAAAAGCCTGGAAACTCATGGAAGAGGTGGAAGAACTTGGTGGTATGGCGAAGGCGATAGAAACCGGTATTCCAAAAATGCGCATCGAAGAGGCTGCAGCTAAAAAACAAGCTCGTATTGATTCAGGAAGAGATGTTATTGTTGGGGTGAACCAATACACCACGGAGGATGAAACAGATATTGAGATCTTAGAAGTAGATAACACTGCTGTTAGAAATGAGCAAGTAGAACGTTTGAAAGAGCTGAGATCTGATCGAAATACGGCAAAAGTTGAAGCGGCCTTGGAGGCTTTAGCGGCGGCAGCAGCGTCAGGACAAGGAAATTTGCTTGAATTAGCAGTTAATTGCGCCAGAGAACGCGCTACTCTAGGCGAGATTTCTGATGCTATGGAAAGAAGCTTCGGTAGGTTTAAGGCGAAAATTAGAAGTATTTCAGGAGTTTATTCTGCGGAAGCTATGGACGATAAAGATTTTGAAAAAGCACGACAATTGGCCGATAATTTTGCCGAAAAAGCGGGGAGAAGACCACGGATCATGGTGGCGAAGATGGGACAAGATGGTCATGACAGAGGTGCTAAGGTAATTGCGACAAGTTTTGCCGACCTCGGCTTTGATGTTGATATTGGTCCGCTTTTCCAAACGCCTGAAGAAGCAGCAAAACAAGCGGTAGAAAATGATGTGCATGTGCTTGGTGTTTCTTCTTTGGCTGCCGGACACAAAACGCTTATTCCTCAAGTGATGGAAGCACTAGAAAAGGAAGGAAGAGACGATATCCTTGTTGTTGCAGGAGGGGTGATTCCTAAACAAGACTATGATTTCCTTTATGAAAGGGGAGTTGTGGGGGTGTTCGGACCAGGAACAAAGATTGCTCGGGCGGCTTCTGATATTCTTAATTTATTGCTGAGCGTTTACGAATAAACTACGATTGTTCGAAGGACTCAAAAGAGCCGTCGTCATAAAAACAAATTACCCTCACAAGCTTCTTGTGGGGGTTTTTCTTTACTGATGGGCTTGGTTTGTATGAAGCTGAATCTTCATAATCTGAAACAGACATCTCGTGGAATTCAGGAGAGCCATTTTTTGAAAAACCTTCCGTTACATTTGTAACACCTTCATGAACTTGGCCTTGTTCCTTGCTCGTTACATTTGTAATATTAGTTTCTCTGGTATCAATTTCTATATCACCTTTACCATGTAAAAGCCAGTTGGTAGATAGCTTAGGGAAGGCTTCTGTAAGCTTGCTGATAAATGAAACACTGGGCTTGTTTCTCCCATTGATGATATGCGAAATGGCCGATCGCTGAACGCCTGTGAGCTCTGCGAGGTCTTTTGGACTGATGTTGTAATGAACAATGATCTGGGCAATGCGGTCTGAAAATGCCATGTCAAATAATTTTTACAAATGTAACGATTAAATGTTACAAAAGTAAATAGCATGATGTTACAAATGTGTCGAATGTTGATTACAGATGTAATCACTCGAAAGCTATGGCTTCAAATGTTCTTCGTTGATCTTCTTGTAAACCGTTAATCAGGTCTCTAGATGGCATGCGCTTTTTTCCTTCAAGTTGAATCTCATCAACCTGAAACCAATAATCACTACAGGCTATTTGGATGCTCCCTTCTTGAACTCGAAGCTTTCCTGGTTTGGAATTGATTGAAGGTGCTGCTGTGGGCCTGCCTAAGTGGATTTTAAAGTGTTTTTCTCCGTCGGTAGTCCATGCGCTGGGAAAGGGATTTAGTCCCCGAACAAAGTTGTGTACTTCTTGAGCTGTTTTACTCCAATTGATTTGAGTGTTCTCTTTGAAAAGTTTAGGAGCGTGACTTTGTCCTTCATTCTTGATCAATTCATCTTGATCAATGGCTTCATATTCTCCGCTTTCAATCATACGGAGTGTTTGAACGATGGTCTCGGCACCAAGCTTCATCATGCGGTCATGTAATGAACCTGTTGTTTCGTTTGCTCCAATTTGAATGGCTTCGCGAAGCAAAACAGCACCTGTATCGATTTCTTTTTGGATGAAGAAGGTGCTTACTCCTGTTTCTTTATCGCCATTAATAACGGCCCAATGAATTGGAGCGGCCCCACGATAGTTGGGGAGAAGCGAGCCATGAAGGTTAATTGTTCCCAAAGGAGGCATTTGCCAAACAACTTCAGGAAGCATTCGAAAGGCTACCACAACAAACAAATCTGCTTGAAGCGCTTGAAGTTCTTCCAAAAAGCCCTCATCGCGCAATTTGAGGGGTTGTAAGACCTTTAATCCTTGTGATTCAGCGTAGGTCTTGACCGGACTCATTCTCACCTTTTGCCCGCGTCCTGATGGTTTGTCAGCGACGGTTACCACGCCTACAATTTCGTGTTCTGATTCGTGAATGGCTTGCAGACCAGCAACGGCGAAGTCTGGAGTTCCCATGTAAACAATTCGTAAGCTCATAATTTATTGTACTTCCAATTTCCAAAAAGCAAAAAGACAGCACTCAACATTCCCATGAATCCGAAATAAACGTAATCGCTCATCCAAATGATGTGCACGGGTTGTGGGTGAAGTATGGTGATGAAATAGACAAAACAAAGGTAAATGATAATGGAGGCGAACTCAATTCCAAAACCTACCCAAGTTCTTCCGCTCCCTTCGATAACGTTGAGAAAAACGCCAGAAAAGGAGAAGAGTATGATAGAAATGAAAATCACCCGGGTACTTTTGATGAAGTCTTCTAAACCTATTTCTTGATCGAAAAAGAAGGTGGCGATGTATTCTGGATAGAGCACAAAACCATGGCAAAGAATAAGCACGCCTATGAGGTTCATGGCGATAAGCTTTTTGATTGCACTAGGAAGCTCGCTTTGCCGAGAAGAGGCGATGAGGGTGCTGACGTAGGTGCGGGTGGTCTGTCCAACGCCCATGAGAATGACGAAAGCCAACATGTACAGGGTTCTAACCAGGTTGGACACTTTTAAGGCAACGATGCCTACTTTTTCAACAAGAAAGAAAAACAAGGTCCAAGTAGCTAAGGCTAGAACTTGCTGTAGCATCAAGGGGAAGGAGACGGCGAGCATTTCCTTTATTGTCTCAAAAGTAATGGTTTTCCTTCCCGAAATGAGTTTTAATCGTTTGCCATGACCAAAAAAGAGGGTGTAAATGATTAGGAATAGGAAGCCAATGAATTCAGAGCTCACGGTGGCCCAGGCTGCTCCTTGGTGACCATAAGCCTCAAATCCCCAATTACCGGTGATTAATGCATAGTCTAAAATGATGTTTAGTCCGGCAGTAAGTATGGTTGAAAAGATCAGTACTGTGGTTCTAGCGATGCCAATATAAAAGGCCACTAAGGCCATTAATACGGCATAAAATGTCATCCCAAGTAATCGTATTTCTAGAAACTCTTGGGCAACAATTAAGACGCCTTGATCTCTTGTCCATTGCGGTAATAGGTTGTTGCTAATGAGTGATATAGCTCCACTCAAGAGAAGCGATAGTACGACACAGAGAAGGAGCCCATTAATGAAATACTTGGCGAGTTCATTGGCTTTGTTTTCGCCTTGTTTCCGGGCAATGAAGATTTGGGTTCCGGAGGCCATTCCAGAAATGAACATGGAAGCGGTAATGTAGATCATGGCGGCAATTCCTGCTCCACTGATGGCTTCGTCGCTTGTTTTAGCTAAGAAGTAATTGTCGGTAAACAGCACGAGAAACTGCACAAACGCACCTATTGATAGGGGCAGGGCTACGCCTATCATGCTGGAGAAGCTCAAAGAAAGGGGTTTAAAGTCCTTCTCGTTCTTGATATCTTTTGATGATTCCATCAACTCCCTTTATGCTGTTTTTAGTCCATTGCATGAGTATTTCATGCTCTTCTTCACTTGAGAGGCGCCAAGCAATTTTACTTTCTCTTAAGCGACGCGAAAGGTCGTACAAACTTATGGCAGCGGCAACAGATATGTTAAAGCTTTCGGTGAATCCATACATGGGGATTTTTACAAACTCATCGGCTTCTTCCATAACGGTTTGCGAAACGCCGTCGATTTCTGTTCCAAAAACGAGGGCAAAGGGGGTGCTAATGTCAAAGTCCTGAACATATTGGTCTCGAATATGAGGGGTGGTTGCTACTATGCGAATGCCTTTTGATTTTAAGCTCTGGAGGCAATCACGTGTAGCGTTTTTTCCGTTGTAGCGATGTATGCTGAGCCACTTGCTGGACCCTAAGCTTACTTTTTTCTTGATGGCAAATTGATGTCTTTTCTCAATGATATGAACGTTCTGAACGCCAAAGCAATCACTGCTTCGTAAAACGGCTGAGATGTTGTGCGGTTGATAAAGGTCTTCTAAAACAACATGCATGTGATTGCTGCGCTCAATAATCAGTTTATCAAACAAAGCCTTCCGCTCGGGAGATAAAAACGACTGTAAAAATTCAAATAATGATTCCATGGGTCAAAAAAAAGCCCCGTCTAGGACGAGGCTTCATGTTTTTCAATCGTGAATTATTTTACACGATCAGAAAGGTCTGCACCTGGCTTGAACTTAACTACCTTCTTAGCTTTGATAGTAATTTCTTTACCTGTTTGTGGGTTACGTCCTTTACGTGCTGCACGCTCAGAAACTGAGAAAGATCCGAAACCTACCAACGCAACGCGGTCTCCTTTTTTCAAGGCTACTGAAGTTGTGTCGATGAATGCATCCAATGCACGTTTTGCGTCTGCTTTTGAGATGCCTGCGTTCTCCGCCATTGCATCTACTAATTCTGCTTTGTTCATTTTAAATAATATTTGATTTGACAATCGTTGAATCAGAGCAAATATATATGCTAAAACACGCGACTGACAAGGCTTTACATTAAAAAATGGTCAATTTGTTAATAAGTGCGCTTGAATGTTAATAAAGTCGGGCTTTTTGGGCTAAAATCCCTTTATTAACGGGCTTTTCAAGATTCATTTTGCTCCAAAAAGCGCAAAAAATAGCTGAATTGAGGTCGGTTTCTTAGGTCTTTGGGCTGATGAATGGCAATAATTCGTCGGTTTTTATCGCTCATCACCCCTAAAGGGAGCCAAGAATCGGCACTTCCATGCTGCTTGCGGTGCTGAAAAGGAACGGCGTTCTTCATCTTGGGTAGGTCGATGGATGTTGTGGTGTCGCTGATGAAAATGAGTTCTAGTGGACCAGATTCTTCTAGTTCACTTTTATAAAGCTGCTCTTGAAAGGCACAAAATGAACTCCATTTCCCTTGCTGAAAGATGAATAGGCTGTAGGCTTTTGTTCCTCTAGGGAAGGTTTCAGGAAGTTGGTCTCCAATTTTAAGGTTCAATGTGTTTTTCCGAACATTATTTAAAATGAGGTGGTAAACGAGCCATCCAAATAAGCTGATGCTGGCCCAAATAAATGGGGTGAGTCCTAAATCTGTCATTTTACCATCGGCAAGAGCGATGAGTGTGCATACTCCTGTGCCTATGGTTATAAATAAGGAAGCGAAACTGTGATTGGTGAGTTTGCCAACTTTAAGGTAAAGGAACCAAACCAAAGGAAAGATATGGGCAAACATGCAACTCCACCAAGCAACGGCTTCACTGTGTTGCGAAAAACCTATGATGGAAATGATCAAACCCACAATAAGGTAAATTTGATATGCACTGATAAATAAGGGACGAATCATTCTTAAATGTTTTTGCAAAGGTAGCTTCTAGAAGTGGGTACCTTGTTGGTTATGGCTACTTTTGACAAAAAAAAGTTGTGAAGAGTAAATACGAGATTGAAGTACGATTTAGAGATATCGATGCAATGGGGCACGTAAACAATGCGGTTTACTTGAGTTATTTTGAACAAGCGCGCATTGGCTTTTTCAACGCTATTGTTGATGATAAGTGGGATTGGAATAAGCTTGGTGTGCTTTTAGCTCGAAATGAAGTAAATTATCTTGCCCCTTTATTCATCAATGAAAAGGCATGGATAGAAACCCGTTGTTCTAAAATGGGAGAGAAGTCGCTCACCTTTGAATATGAAATCAAAAAGAAAATAAAAGGAGGAGAGCAGTTAATTACTACTGGTCTCTCCATCCTGGTTTGTTTTGACGCGTCAAGTCATCAAACAATTCCTGTTCCTCAAATTTGGCGAGATAGGATTACTGTTTTAACTGAATGATCTGAATGCTTTGGGCAGGAGCAGAGATGCTGTCTCCAATCTTTTTTTCTTTTTGGGTGATGACATCTGCAGCTGTGCTTCCTAAAAGCTGACGTTCATTAAAACGTGCTGTTTTGAGTTCTTGGTCTTTTTCTCCTGTGTTGACAATCACCATGAGTTGCTCGCCATTCTGTGCTACTCTGAAGTAGACGTAAACGTCTCTTTCAGGAACAAAATGAACCAAATCACCTAAGAAATACTGAGGGTTGTTTTTTCTGAACTTACTGAGGGTGCTCACGAAGTCAAAGGCTTTTCGTTCGTCTTCTTCTAATTTGCTCTTGTCAAATTTGTTCTCCAGATCGCTTTCCCATCCTCCAGGAAAGTCTTCTCTCACTTTTCCATCGGGATTGGAAAAGTTGGACATCAAAATCTCGGTTCCATAATAAATACAAGGTATACCTCTTAAGGTGAAAAGCATCCCGATACCCATTTCATACTTCTTAGGGTCTTTACCTACCATGCTATAAAATCGAGACAGGTCGTGATTGTCTAAGAAAGTAACGAGGTTTTCTGGGTGAGGGTAGAGGTAGTCTTTAGCTAAAGTGTAATACAGGCGATGCAGTCCTTCTGCCCAGCCGTCTGGCTTTGTTAGTGCGTCGTTTATAGCATAGTAGAGTTGGAAATCGGTTACCGACATTAATCCGCTGTCGTGATCTTTTATTCCTGGTCGGCCTTCGGTAAACCAGTTTTGTACGCTGTTTCCATGAACCCAGGTTTCGCCAAAAATGAAAAAATCTGGATACTCTTGCATGATTTGGCTGTTGAGGTCCGACATAAAATGCTGGTCTGGATAAGCATAGGTGTCGATTCGGAAGGCATCTAATCCAAAATACTCAATGAGCCACAAGCTGTTTTGAATGAGGTAAGTGGCAAGTAATGGGTTCTTTTGATTGATGTCGGGCATGTGATGATCAAACCAACCATCCGTCATTATCGATTGATCATTTTTTGAGGCATGCGGATCCAAAAGGCTGGTTGCACGATAATTCGTTCTCTGGAAATCTGGCCAGTGATGAATGAAACTGCTGTCAGGAAGGTCCTGAATCATCCAATGCTCCAAGCCCCAGTGATTGTACACAACGTCTTGTATGATTTTCATGTCGCGCTGATGCAATTCATCAATGAGACGCTTGTATAAGCTGTTGCTTCCTAAACGTGGGTCTACCTTGTAAAGGTCGGTCATGGCGTAACCATGATAAGACTCTTTGGGCTGATTGTTCTCCAGAACGGGGTTCAACCACAAGGAACTAATTCCTAAGTCTTCGAGGTAATCGAGGTGGTTGATAACACCTTGCAAATCTCCACCATGCCTGTAGTACATGGAATCCCGGCTTATTTTGGTTTCGTTCATTCCTTTAACGATGTCGTTTGTTGGGTCGCCATTAGAGAAACGATCAGGCATTATAAGATACATGAGGTCGCTTTGGTCTAAGCCACGTGATTGCTCAGATTTCGTTTTAAATGAGTAATCGAAGCTCGAGATGGCTTTTTGCTTTCCTTCTTTGAAAAGTCCGATGGTAACGATTTGGTCCGACTCCCAACTTGGGTCCATCAAAAAATCTACCCATAAATAATTTGAGTTGTTAACACGCTGAACTCCTTCAATTTCCCCTCCTCCTTGGATGATCTTCACCTCGTATTGAGCGATGTCTTTGCCGTGGAGCATGAGTTGAAAACTCGCTGTGTTCATGCCAATATACCAATTGGGCGGTTCTATTCGATCGATAAAATTGCTGTTTTTGGAATGCAAGGAAAGACTAGTAAATAAGGCTAAAACACTTAAGGTCAGAACTCTCATTTTGTATTGGGTTTACACGTTTGTTAAGTCTGGATGAAGATTTCGTTTTCTTCACAAGAAAAAATAGCTACTTTTACAAAGTGTGAAAGATACACCACCCACTAAAACATTAAACAAGTTATTATGAAGAAAATTTACTTTTTTGCATTATTCCTATGCGCTTCAGTAGTTGCTAGTGCTCAGGTTGCCGTTACATTTTCGGTTGATTTGAATAATGAGGCAATGCCTAGTGCAGATGGAGTTCACATCGCTGGAAATTTCGGCGATACCAACCCAGCATATCCAGTATGGGATCCAGCAGGTATTGAAATGATGGACATGGATATGGATGGTGTTTATGAGGTTACTTTAGACCTTTTGCCTGGAACTTATGAGTACAAGTTCATTAATGGTAATGATTGGCCTATGAATGAAAATGTTCCGGCTCCTTGTCAAGTTGGTGGAGGGAACTCAAACCGTGAGATTACAGTTGCTATGGAAGCAATGAGTTCATCTGTTTGTTTTGGAAGCTGCGCTGCTTGTAATGATTATGCAGTCCTTTTCAGAGTAGATATGTCTACTCAGCCAGCGGTCAACCCAAATGGAGTTCATGTTGCTGGTTCTTTCCAAGAGCCTGTTTGGCAAGCAGGAGACACACCTTTGGCTGATGAAGATGGCGATGGAGTATGGGAAGCACTTGTTACGTTTGGTGCAGATAAATTGGACGAGAATGGAAACATTGAGTTCAAGTACATCAACGGTAACACCTGGGATAATTCTAATGAGGACATGACTGGTCAGGATTGCGCTGTACCAGGAGGTAACAATCGTCAATTGGCAGTTACTGAGTTCAATATGATGACAGAAAGCTACTGCTTTGCAACATGTGCCACTTGTACTGCGCCAACAATGGTTACTTTCCAAGTAGACATGAGTCTTCAAACGGTATCTCCTAACGGCGTTCACGTTGCTGGAGCTTTCCAAACACCAGACGCTTGGCAGCCAGGAGCTACTGAGATGACTGACGACGATGCTGACGGTATCTATGAAGTAACTGTGCCAGTTGCTCCAGGTAACTATGGTTACAAGTTCATCAACGGTAACAACTGGGATGGCGTAGATAACGATAACGAAGCTGTACCAGGCGAATGCGCAACAGACGGTAACCGTTTGCTAGTTGCTGAAGGTGAAGCAATGACTGTTACTTTCTGCTACAATCAGTGCACTGCTGAGTGTGTTGCTGATCCAGACCCAGAAGAAATTACTTTCCGTGTAGACATGACAGAAGAAACTGTTGATGCAGCTGGAGTTTGGTTGATTGGTGGGTTTACTTCTCCTCAATGGCAAGCTGGTGCAAATCAAATGACAGACCTTGATGCTGACGGCATCTATGAGGTTACCCTCACTGTGGATGGCTCTGCTGAATTGCAGTACAAATTTACTAATGGAGATCCTTATCCAAACATGTCTGCTGATGATTCTGTTAGTGAAACAGGTGATTTCCTTGCTGGTGGATGTGGTATTTCTAACGGACTAGGTGCATTCAACAGAACTTATTTGAGAGATGGTTCTGGAGTTGTTCTTGACGTTGTTTGCTACAATTCATGCGCAGCTTGTATCGTGAGTGTTGATGAAGTTGCAGCTCAAGTTGGATTAAACGTTTATCCAAATCCAAGCACAGACGTATTGAACATCACAATGGAAGATGCTTCTTTGGTCAACGCTATTCAGCTTGTTAGCCAACTTGGTCAGGTTGTCTTCGGAATCCAAAATACAGATGTTTCTAACAATGCGGTCGTTCTTGATATGAATCAGTTCGCTGCAGGATTCTATACTTTGAGTGTCTTCACTGATAAAGGTGTAGTAACTCAAAAAGTGATTAAAAAATAAGGGGATAGCCCTAATTAATTTTGAAGCCCGAGATGCAAGTTCAACTGCATTCTCGGGCTTTTTTCTTTTAAAGCGCAGATACTTGTTAATATTTGTCGATTTTAGCGCTTGTGTAAATTGTATGGGACGCATATCTTTACATCAAATTGATTATTTATCTACAACCAATCCAAATCTTACATGAAAAGGTTTTTACTATTTATTGCTTGTGCAGTACTTTCAACCGCTTCTTTTGCCCAGTTTACTGGTTTAGAAGTAGAGGTTTACCAAGTACATGACGGATCTCTTCCGGCACTTGAAGGGATGACTACCTACCGACTTTACGCTAATTTTGCTGATCCAGACGATTTCGTTTCTGCGATGTCAGGTCTTCAAGGAGAACCTTTGAAGATTAGAACCTCGACTTCTTTCTACCAGTCTCCAGCTGGAGGTGATGCGGGATTTCAAATTAACCCAGCCATTTTTGCTTTTGTTCCAGAAGCTGAGTTTGATTCATTTATGACTATTGGAGTAGACGATTCAAATGATCCAGGACAAAACATCACTATTATAGATGATACCCAAGAATCTTGGTTAGCTCCATTTAACGCAGGAGAAGATCTAATCATTGATGGTCTCGTAGGTGGTGCTTGGTTTGTTACTTTCGGAGCAACTACGGTTAACGCATTCGCTGGTCCAGAAGGAAGAGTACTTCTTGGTCAGTTCACGACCGACGGAACTTTTGATGGTGTTATGAATATTCAGGTATTCGAAAATGCGAGTCAAGACAATGATTTTCGTGTAGTTGGAGAACCTTTCTCTTCAGATCCTACAGCAATTTTCGGTTGTACAGACGAAACAGCATTGAACTTTGACCCAAGTGCAACGGTTGACGATTGTACTTGTGAGTTCCCTTGTTTCTTGAATATTGATGAAGTTGTGATTACTCCAACAACATGCGCGAATACAAGCAACGGTTCTGCTCAAATTGTTACTTCAGGAGGTCAAGGATCTGTATTCTTTAACTTGAATGATGGTAATAACTTGGTGATCAACACCTACAACAACTTAGGAGCTGGAACGTATGACATTTTGGTTTTCGATAGCCAAGGTTGTCGTGATTCATTGATGTTTGACATGATTGTTCCTGAGCCTATTGGAATTAATGTCTCTCTTGATTCACCGATCAGCTGTAATGGTGATGCTAACGGTGTTCTCGTTGCTCAATCTACAGGTGGAACTGGAGCGTTTACTTACAGTTTAGATGCTGGGTTCACCAGCCCAACAACTGATCCTACTTTCTCAAATCTTGGTCCTGGTAACTACGTTGTTTATGCGCAAGATGAAAATGGATGTGCAGCACAGACAACACCTTTGAATTTATCTCAACCCTTAGTTCTTCAAGCAAACAGCACAAACGTTTTAGCAGCGAGCTGTTTCGGTGCTGAGGATGGACGTATTATCGCTATTGGAATTGGTGGTACTCCTCCTTACCAATACTCTGTTGATGGTGAGTCATGGCAGAATAGCAACCTCCTAGATCTTCCTGCGGGAGACTATGTTGTGAACATTTTGGATGCTAACGGTTGTTTCGACTTAGGACCTAACACCCTTACAATTGGACAGCCTGATGAGATCGTGATCTCTGAGATTTTGAGCAACATTACTTGTAACGGCGATGGAAACGGAAGCATCGAAGTTGCCGCTACTGGTGGAAATGGTGGTTTCTCTTTCTCTTTTGATGGTGGAGATTTCTCTGATGTTGTTGCATGGGACATGCTTGCGGCAGGAGTTTACACTGTAGATGTAGTTGATAGTGATGATTGTGTTGCTCAAGCCGAATTTGAGATTATTGAGCCAGTAGCACTTAGTGTTGTTCTGAACGAATCAGACATTACTTGTAATGGTGCTGCGGATGGTGCTGTGCTTGTTGAAATCGAGGGCGGTACTCCTGATTACACTGTTGACGGTGATACTGTTGGCTTAGAAGCGGGAGAATATACTTACACGGTAACCGATGCAAACGGTTGTGTTGCAACTGAAACAGCAACGATTGAGGAACCAACAGCTTTAGAAGTAAGTGTTGACGAAGTTGTTAACGCTGAAGATATGGATGGCTCTATTGATGTAACTGCAACAGGTGGTACTGGTGTCCTTACATACTCTTGGACTGGTCCTAACGGCTTTACTTCAGATCAAGAAGATTTAACTGGACTCGATGTTGGTGAATATGAGCTTACTGTTACCGATGAAAACGGATGTGAAGTAGCTACAGAAGCTGTTTCTGTTTTGGTAGGAATTGGCGAGCTTCTTAATCGTGTTTCATTGAGTGTTTACCCTAACCCAAACAACGGGATGTTCACTTTGAATATCGAAGGATTGAATGGTGAGGCTGTAAACTTTGACGTTGTTGACGCAATTGGAAAAACAGTTGCTTCTGAGCAATTCAATTCAGTTAATGCATCTTTCCAACACCAAATGGACTTAAGCAATCTTGCAAATGGATTGTACTACTTGAACATTCAATTGAATGGTTCGGTGAAGTCGATCAAAATGGTGAAGCAATAAGCAAAACCATAACGAAGAAATTAAAAAGCCCCGATGTAAATCGGGGCTTTTTTTATGCTTGCCACTGTTTCAATGCACTTTGTAATTCGGATTCAATCTTTGCTCTTTCCAATTTGATTTGAGCATTCATTTGAGCTGTTGTAATCTGTGTGTGATACTTCAACTTCTCCTCTAAATCATGTTGCCTGATGGTACTTAATTCTTTTGCATGGTGTTCAGCACTTAGCTCATGCAGGTTCAAACGGTGATCGTAAGGAGATCGAGAGGTGATGAGTTTTACCAGGAGTGGACAGCACTCAATCATTAAGAAAAGAAAGAAGATGAACAAATGAGCCTTTTCAATCTTTGGATAAACTTTTCCCAAACGATCCAAAGCTTCAATTCTTCCTGAAATTCCTCCAAAATTTGGGGGCGGGATGTTCCCCAGTGCTTCACGTTTTTCTACTTCTACTGATTCAATGGATGAGTTTAATGAAGCGGTCTCACGCAATATCTCTGCTCTAAGTTGTTCATGTTCTCGACTCGCTTTATCTGCAGCTGCCCGTTTTAATTGGTATATAGGTCCCATGTTTCTTCTTTGAGACCCTCCGGTTCCATCTGCTTCCGCTAATGCCGCTCCAAGAAGTAAGTTTTTGTTTTCTTCAGAACGTTTCAGTTTTTCATCCAAGAGCAGCAGCTGTTCGTTTTTAGATTTTAAAGCCTCCTCAAAACCTTGCAAAACAAGTTCACGCTGTTCCAGGCGCCTTTCTTCTTGCATGGATACCAACTCCGTTTCAATTTCACTTTCGAATAAACGCAATTCGATAGGAGTGGACATCACCAACGCTATCACTACAGCCATAACTATTCGAGGTGAGGCGAGTAGTAAGCGAGATACAAAACCTGCCTTATGCTTCATGCTTGAAACAATCAAGCGATCAAGGTTAAATATCATGAGCCCCCAAACCAAACCAATTACAAGGGCAATCAGCACATTTTCAAAAATCAGGTGCACAGCATAAGCTGCGGCAAGGCTGGCAAAGATGGCGGTAAACAGAATTGTTCCACCCAAACCTATGTGTTTATTGAGATCGCTTGGTGAACGTTTTAATATCGACTGATCTGCACCAGAACACATCAGAAGAAATTCTTGTAAGTTTTTCATTTTCCTTGGATTTAATGGTTTAAGAATCAACGAAATATACTTTGTGCTTATTTCTTTGAAAGAAAAATCTTTGAGAAATTTGGCAAGTATTATGAGGTTTGATGCAGCTTCTAGCTCGTTTAAGGCTTCCTCCAGAAAGTTGATTCACAATAGATTGTTCATTTGACAGCCGTGATTTAACGCTCCTTCTCAAGAATAGTAGTACTTTTGCATTTTATATCAGATTCCATTTGAACAATTTCAAAGACTTAGGGCTCTCCGAGCCTATCCTTCTTGCCCTCGATTCGATGGGCATTAGTACCCCAACACCTATCCAAGCTCAAGCCATTCCGCTCTTGCTCGAAGAGAAGCAAGATTTAATTGGTTTAGCCCAAACAGGTACCGGGAAGACAGCTGCGTTCAGTTTGCCTCTTTTAGAGCGAATTGATCAGAACAGCTCTAAAGTACAAGCTGTAATTCTTAGTCCGACCAGAGAACTTGGTCAACAAATTGCAGCCCAAATCGAAGCTTTTTCCAAGCATCAGAAAAAAGTAAACACGCTTGCTGTTTATGGTGGTACGTCCATCGTAAACCAAATCAGAGAACTGAAAAAACCAGTTCACGTAGTTATTGCTACCCCTGGTCGTTTACTCGATTTGATCCGCAGACGAGCAATAAGCTTACGAAGTGTAGAATACTTAGTTCTTGATGAAGCAGATGAAATGCTTAACATGGGCTTCAAAGAAGACATCGATGAAATCCTAAAAGGGGTGGAGCGCTCGAATTGCGTGACATGGTTGTTTTCGGCTACGATGCCTAGTGGTATTCGCTCTATCATCAAGCATTACATGTCTCCTGACGCTAAAGAAGTTAAAGTTAGCACAGGTAACCAAGTAAACACAAACATTGAACACCAATACATGGTGCTTCGTACAGAAGAAAAAACCAGTGTATTGAAGTTACTCATGGATTCCGAAGAAAACATGAGAGGTATTGTTTTCTGCAGAACCAAAGCGGGTACCCAGAAACTTTCAGATAGCCTATCTAAAGAAGGATATCTTGCTGATGCGCTTCACGGAGATTTGTCTCAGAACCAAAGAGATGCGGTAATGGGTAAATTTAAAGCCCATCGTTTGCAAGTACTTTGTGCTACGGATGTTGCAGCTCGTGGTATTGACGTTAACGACCTTACACACGTTATCCATTTCAATTTACCAGACAACGATGAGTACTATACTCACCGTAGTGGACGTACTGCCCGTGCTGGTAAATCAGGTGTCTCAATTGCTTTGGTATCATCCAGAGAAAGAACAAAACTGCTAGGATTTGCTCGTAACATTAAGATTGATGTAACAAGGGTAAACCCGCCTTCAGGACGAGTGATTGTTGAGAAGAGAGTGATGAACTTGGCCAAAAGAATCGAAAACATCGATGTTCCAAGAGCTTTGCCAGATGAAATTATTGAAGCAGGTATTAGCCAGCTAGATCACCTCAGTAAAGTAGAACTCATCACCAAGATGATTGCTATGGAGGTGAATATGATGGACTTGGATGAACTTCTATCAAACAAGCCTGCAAGAAACACGAGAGAAAGAGACGATCGCCCAGAAAGAGGAGAACGCAGATCTAGAGACGAAAGAAAGCCTAGAGCTGATAGAGACGATAGAAAACCTAGAGCTGATAGAGCAGATAGAGCTGAACGCCCTGAAAGAAAAGACCGCGAATTCAAGAAGAGAGATGAATTTAAGTCTGAATCATTTGATTCACCTAAAGAAGCTCGAACTAGAAAAGCAAGTAAAGACAGCGAAGGTTTTGTTCGTTTCTTCATCAATTTAGGGAAAGTAGATCAGGTTAAAAAGGACGATTTAGTAGAGTTTCTTCACGAACAAGGAGGAATTGAACAATCCAACCTTGGAAGCATCACTGTAAACGATCAACACTCTTTCTTTGAAGTAGATGAGAAGTCGTCTAAAAAGATTGCTCAACGCTTCAAAGGTCTCCTCGTTAATGGCCGACCATTACGTGTGAACCGCGATGAGCCTGGAGATTCATTCCCTGGTAAAAAGAAGGGTAAAGGAAAACCTAGTTCTAAGCAAAGAAAAAGATCATAACCGATCATTAATCATTCCCCTAGTTATACAGAGGCTTAAGTATCGTACTTTTGCGGCCTCAAATCAACACCTACAAGATGCAATCGATTAGAAATATCGCCATCATTGCCCACGTTGACCACGGTAAAACGACTTTGGTTGACAAAATTATCCAAGAGTGCCAGGCCATGGATACCAGAAAAGAAACTGGTGAACTTATTCTTGACAACAACGACTTGGAAAGAGAACGTGGTATCACCATTCTTTCTAAGAACGTATCAGTTTCATATAAAGACGTAAAAATCAACATCATAGATACACCTGGTCACGCCGATTTCGGTGGTGAAGTTGAGCGTGTATTGAAAATGGCTGATGGTGTTATCCTTTTGGTTGATGCCTTTGAAGGTCCAATGCCACAAACGCGCTTCGTTTTAGGAAAAGCGATTGAATTGGGCTTGAAACCTATTGTTGTTGTTAATAAGGTGGATAAAGATAACTGTACTCCTGATTTGGTTCATGAAGCAGTGTTCGATTTGATGTTTAACCTCGACGCAACAGAAGATCAGTTAGATTTCCCAACTGTTTACGGTTCTTCAAAACAAGGTTGGATGAGCGATGATTGGAAGAAACCAACAACGAAAATCATTCCACTTTTGGATACCATTCTTGAGTTTATTCCGGAAGCCCCCCACCGCGAAGGAACTCCTCAAATGCAAATTACATCGCTTGACTTTAGCTCTTTCGTGGGGCGAATCGCTATCGGACGCGTGTTTCGTGGTGATTTGAAAGAAGGTATGGATGTGATGCTTTGTAAAGCGGAAGGCGTGATGAAAAAAGCACGTATCAAAGAACTTTACATCTTTAAAGGTCTTGGAAGAGAAAAGGTTGAAAGCGTTAGGAGTGGAGATATCTGCGCTATCGTTGGTTTGGATGATTTCGAAATTGGCGATACTGTTGCCGACAGAAATGCACCGGAACCATTGAAAAGAATCTCAGTTGATGAACCAACGATGAGCATGCTTTTCACGATCAACAACTCACCTTTCTTCGGTAAAGAAGGAAAATTTGTTACTTCTCGTCACCTCCGTGATCGTTTGTTCAAGGAAACAGAACGTAACTTAGCGCTTAGAGTTGAAGAAACAGATACTGAGGATAAATTCAACGTTTACGGACGTGGAGTGCTTCACTTAAGTGTATTGATCGAAACGATGCGTCGTGAAGGTTATGAGCTTCAAGTGGGTAAACCGCAGGTGATTATCAAAGAAGTTGATGGCAAGAAACACGAGCCTTTTGAGACTTTGGTGATTGATGTTCCTGAATCGAGCAGCGGTAAAGCAATCGAATTGGTAACACAACGTAAAGGTGAGCTTCAAGTAATGGAACCGAAAGGAGATCTACAACACTTGGAGTTTGATATCCCTTCTCGTGGTATCATCGGTCTAAGAAACAATATTCTTACTGCAACTGCTGGTGAAGCGGTGATGACACACCGTTTTAGAGCTTACGAACCTTTCAAAGGGGAGTTAACGAATAAAACAAAGGGTTCTTTGGTGAGCATGGAACAAGGTCAAGCACTGGCTTATGCGATTGACAGATTGCAAGACAGAGGTAGGTTCTTCGTTGAACCAGGTGATCCTGTTTATAAAGGTCAAGTTATTGGCGAGCACAGCCGTGAGAAAGACCTTGAAGTGAATGTAATCAAAGGAAAACAACTCACAAACATGCGTGCTTCTGGATCTGATAGCAACACTAAAATTGCTCCGAAAATTCAGTTTAGCCTTGAGGAAGCAATGGAATATATCCGAGACGATGAGTACTTGGAAGTTACTCCAGAAAGCCTCCGTATGAGAAAAATATAAGGGCTGTTTGTTTCAGCTTTAAAAGGACCCCCAAGTGATTAGGGGTCCTTTTTAAATTTTATCATTTTAGTCATCAAGTGAATTCATAAATCATGCTCAAACTCATTTTAAAGAAAACCAATAACGCGAAAGACGATATTCTCTCTGGTCTCACTGTGGCGCTGGCCTTGGTACCAGAAGCTGTGGCCTTTGCTTTTGTTGCCGATATACCCCCAATCATTGGTTTGTACGGCGCTTTTATGGTGGGATTGATCACTTCCATTTTTGGTGGTAGGCCAGGCATGATCTCAGGCGCAACTGGAGCTTTGGCCGTGGTGATGGTGCATTTGGTGAAGGAGGGTAGAGAGCTGTCGCCAGACATTGAGTTTGCCGGACTCCAATACCTTTTCGCTACACTGATTTTGATGGGAATCATTCAAATGAGTGCTGGTTTCTTGAAGCTTGGGAAGTTTGTGCGATTGATTCCTCACCCGGTAATGATGGGATTTGTAAACGGTTTGGCAATTGTGATTTTCACTTCCCAACTGGGCATGTTTAAAATAGGAGGTGAGTACATCGACGGAGGTCCTTTATATATGATGCTCGGCCTTGTCGCCCTTACAATGGCGATCATGTTTTTCTTGCCGAAACTCACAAAGAAGGTACCAGCCGGTTTGGTGGCCATTTTAACGGTTTCTGCCATCGTTATTTTTGGTGGTATTGAAACGGAAACGGTTTTGAGCTTTGTTCAGTCGAAAGCAACTGATGGTCAAGCAGCGAGTATCGAAGGCGGCTTGCCAAGTTTCTCTATTCCAAACATCGCTCTTAACTGGGAAACCTTGTCGTTCATCTTTCCTTATGCGCTTATTCTGGCAGCAATTGGTTTGATTGAAAGTTTGATGACCTTGCAACTGATTGATGAGCTTACCGAAACGAGAGGGAATAGCAATCGAGAATGTATCGCTCAAGGTGCAGCGAATGTGGTGAATGGATTTTTCGGTGGTATGGGTGGCTGCGCAATGATCGGTCAGTCAATCATCAATATCAACTCTGGCGGTAGAGGCCGATTATCGGGTATTGTAGCGTCTTTGGTTTTGCTTTCGTTCATCTTGTTCCTCTCGCCTTATATCGAAATGATTCCTATTGCTGCTTTAGTAGGGGTGATGTTTATGGTGGTTATTGGAACATTTGCTTGGTCTAGTTTTAGAATCTTGCATAAAATTCCTTTGGCTGATGCTTTTGTGCTTGTTGCTGTTTCTTCACTAACGGTTATTTTCGACTTGGCGATTGCGGTTGCTGCTGGGGTAGTGATCAGTGCTTTGGTCTTCTCTTGGCAAAACGCCGTGCGCATTAGAGCAAGAAAACACATTGAAAGCGACGGAACGAAGGTGTATGAAATTTGGGGACCCTTATTCTTTGGCTCAGTTCAAGCTTTCAACCAGAAATTTGATATTCAAGGTGACCCTGAAAAGGTGACTATCGATTTTATAGAATCTAGAGTTTCTGATCACTCCGGGATGGAGGCGATTGAAAACCTGGCAGACAAATACCTCAAAGAGGGCAAACAACTTCGCTTAAGACACCTCAGTCCGGATTGCATTAACCTTCTCACCAAAGGAAATCCAAAGTTCGAAGAGATCATTGAAAGGGATATTGACGACCCAAGATACTATGTGGTGATTGATGCTAAAGCTCCTTTAAAAGCGCAGTAGAAAACGATTTATTACAAAAAAGCCCGATCATCTCTGATCGGGCTTTTTTAATGAAGGCTTATTTATCTTGTTGAAATGCTTTTTGAGCATAAATCAATGAGAAAGTTCCATTTGGTAAATTTCAGCGCGTTGTTCTTGTACTTTAGGATCGATGATGTATTGGTCGTAATCCATCAATTTATCGATCATTCCAAACGGACCAATTTCAATAATTCTATTTGCCACGGTTTGCGTGAAAGTGTGGTCATGAGAAGTGAAAAGAACCGTTCCTGGGAAGTTAATCAATGCGTTGTTAAAGGCTTGAATTGATTCGAGATCGAGGTGATTGGTAGGTTCATCCAACATCAAAAGGTTCCCCTTTTTAAGCATCATTCTCGAAACCATACAACGAACTTTTTCACCCCCAGAAAGCACATTGCTCATTTTGAAGGTTTCTTCGCCGCTAAAGAGCATTTTACCAAGGAATCCACGGATATACACTTCGTCTTTATCATCAGAAAACTGACGCAACCAATCAATAAGGTTGTCGTTTCCATCAAAGTAATGCTCGTTTTCTAAAGGAAGGTAAGAAGTCGTAATTGTTTGTCCGAAATTAAAATCCCCGGTTTGAGGCTTCAGTTCATCATTCAGAATTCTGAAGAAGCTAGATACAGCCAAACTGTTATTACTGAGTACAGCAATTTTATCGCCTTTATTCACATTAAGGTTCACATCCTTAAAGAGTGGTTTTCCTTCTGTTGAGTAGCTCAGATCATTGATGTGCAAGATCTGATCACCAGCATCTCGGTCTTGTTCAAAGATGATCGCTGGGTAACGTCTTGAAGAAGGTTGAATGTCATCAATATTTATCTTCTCAAGGAGTTTTTTGCGACTAGTAGCTTGTTTTGACTTAGAAGCATTTGCACTAAATCGAGCAACAAATTCTTGTAGTTCCTTCTTCTTGTCTTCAGCCTTTTTGTTTGCTGAATTTCGCTGACGAAGGGCCAATTGGCTCGATTCTAGCCAGAAAGTATAGTTACCGGGGAACATTTTGACTTTTTTGAAATCGATGTCAACGATGTTCGTACATACGGTATCCAAAAAGTGACGGTCGTGAGAAACAACAATCACCGTGTTTTTAAAATCTAAAAGGAAATCTTCCAACCAAGATATCGTTTTGATATCCAAATCGTTGGTAGGCTCATCGAGGATTAAGACATCTGGATTTCCAAAGAGCGCTTGGGCCAAAAGAACACGTACTTTTTGATTACCGTTGAGCTCGCTCACTTTTTGGTAATGGTACTCTTCAGTGATTCCGATTCCACTAAGCAGGGCAGCGGCATCTGCTTCAGCATTCCACCCATCCATTTCAGCGAATTCCTCCTCAAGTTCAGCAGCTTTGATTCCATCTGCTTCTGAAAAATCTTCCTTCATGTAGATGGCATCCTTTTCTTTCATGATTTTCCACAACGATTTGTGGCCCATGATCACGGTGCTCAAAACTTCTACATCATCAAATTCAAAGTGGTTCTGACTTAGCACAGCCATACGCTTACCCGGCTCCAGGCTAATGTGTCCTGAATTGGCATCTATTTGACCAGCTATTATTTTTAAGAAAGTTGATTTTCCAGCACCATTTGCACCGATAATGCCGTAGCAGTTATCGCCCATGAACTTAATGTTCACTTCGTCGAAGAGTACTCTTTTACCAAATTGAAGGGATACGTTGTTGACTGTCAGCACCGTTTGTAATTTTTAAATGAGCTGCAAAGGTACTTGTTTCTTTTTACTTAAGCCCAATAAATGCAAGGGTTTCGTACCTTTCTCATCCAAATGGAACTTATGGACAAATCTGCGGTTTACGATGCTTGTGTAAAACAATTAAGCGAACAAATAGCTGAAGCGATGAAGGCTACTCAAGATGCTCAGGAGAGTGTTTTTTCGAATTCGAAGTCATCTGCTGGCGACAAGCACGAAACGGGCAGAGCGATGGCTCAAATTGAATTGGAGAAATTATCTAACAACCTTTTACAAAGCAAACAGGTCCTTTCTGCCTTGCAACAAGTGAAAAAGGGGAAGTCAGATGTGGTTGAGCGAGGTGCCCTTTGCGAGACAGACCTAGCTTGCTTCTATGTGGCTGTTTCTCTTGGGATGATTTCGCTTGGTGGTAAATCGGTGTTTTGTCTTTCTCCAGCTGCTCCACTTGCTCAAGCCATGCTCGGCTTAATTGTTGGGGAGTCGTTTGAAATAAATGGAAAAAAACAAACAATTAAAGCCATCTATTGAGCGACTTCAAGCTCCCCGGTTTTCTCAAGATAGGCCAAGGCTAAGCGAATTTCATGATAAGGCACTTGTTCATTGAGGGCATCATAGTAGGGCCTTAATTTCGACTTTTCCTCTATTTGCGGCATCACAGATCTGACAAGTTTAATGCTGTCTTCTTCAACCAATCCTTCCAAAGTTTGAAGTCTTCCGTCGATGTAAAGGTTGGCAAGGTGACTGTAAATCGTGGTTACTTGAAGATCCCGATCGATCGCAATTTGTTTCGGACTCAAGCCTTTGTGAAACAACTCCAATGTTTTATAAAAGGTATCTGAAGGCTTTTTTTGGGTTTTTAAATAGCCAGCGATTTCTGCAAGGAAGTCGTGCGCATACTTGTTAGCTTTAAACTCTCCAACCCCCGACACATCAAGGAAGCGCTCAAAATTTGTGGGCTTGATTTGAACCATATCCCTTAAAGTGGCATCATTGAACACTTGATAGGGGGGAACCTTAGCCTCCGAAGCAATGCGTTTACGAAGCGCTCTGAGTTTTTCGAAGAGCACATCGTTTTCACTGATGGCTTTGCTTGGTCGCTTCTTGGCCGCTTTAATTTCATCTTGAGGTACTTCTTCAGGAACCTTAGTGAGCTGAATTGCTTTCTGCCCTAGCAATACTTCTTTGGCTGCCTTGGTTACCTTTAGGCTGAAACCTTCATCGTAAGCCAATTCAAACAAACCTTGATTGAGCATTTGAACAATGTAATGCTTCCATTCTCTGAATGATACCATTTTACCAACACCATAGGTTTTGATTTTATCGTATTCATTAGCCAGTACTTCACTGTTTGCTGAGCCTCGAAGAATGTTTACAAGCATTACGGTGGCCACTTTTTCTTTCGTTCTCACAGCGGCTGACAGGGCCATTTGGGTCAGTTGCGTTCCGTCAAAACTTACCGGTGGATGTTCGCAGATGTCGCAATTCCCACAGTCTTCCTTCATGTATTCGCCAAAATAGGAGAGGAGGACCCGTCTTCTGCATGTGGTGGCTTCAGCATACTGAAGCATCCGATCAAGCTTGGTTTTGTTGAGCTCTTTCTGTCCACTATCTTCAATAAACTTGCTCAACATCACGATGTCTTTCATGCTGAAATAGAGCACAGTATCACTTGGTAAGCCATCTCTTCCTGCCCTGCCAATTTCTTGATAATAACCTTCAATATTTTTAGGCATGTTGTAGTGCATCACCCAGCGAACATTACTCTTATCGATCCCCATTCCAAAGGCAATGGTGGCACAAATTACTTGTGTTCTGTCGTTAATGAAGTCTTCTTGAACTTTTGAACGAACATCGGACGAAAAGCCCGCGTGATAAGCTTCCGCATCAATTCCTGCTGTAGCTAAATTGGCAGCAAGTGCTTCGGTTTCTTTTCGACTCAAACAATAGATGATACCGGCTTGATGTGGACGACGATTAATAAAGGAAATGATCTCTTTAAGTTTCTCTTTTTGAGTCATTTGTGGACGAACCTTTAAGCTGAGGTTCTTCCGGTCAAAGGAACTCACAAAAGTTTTTGGAGAGCGCAGCCCAAGTTGTTCAACGATGTCTTTGCGAGTAACTTTATCTGCTGTTGCGGTGAATGCCACAAATGGGCAATGCGACCACCTTTCTCGGATGAGTTTTAATTGTGTGTACTCTGGTCGGAAATCATGTCCCCACATACTCACACAATGGGCTTCATCAATAGCAACAAAGGAAATGTCATCATCCTTCAACCAAGGAATTCCTCCGCCAATGAGTCGTTCGGGAGAAACATAGAGGAACTTTAATGATTTGGATTCAACCAAGGAACGCACATCCGTTTCTTCGTTTGAACTTAAAGAGCTATTGTAATAGGCTGCAGCAATCCCATTAGCTTTTAATGCTTCAACCTGGTCTTTCATTAAAGAAATGAGGGGGGAAATAACAAGTGTCAAACCCTCAAACATCAATCCTGGGATTTGAAAACAAATGGATTTCCCACCACCGGTTGGCATTAATACCAAACCGTCTCTTTTATCAAGAATGTGGTCGATGATTTCTTTCTGTTTCGGTCTGAATTCATCATAACCAAAGACCTCTTTTAATATGGCTTCAGGCGTACTCATGAGACAAAGGTAGTTCTTCACTTCGAGCAAAACCGGAGAACTTTGTAGGTGTTCATGAACATTTTGTGAACGTAAAAGCTCGAGGAGGTTGAAATTATTATTGCAGCCTTATTTCAGAATTAATGGAATATTCAAAATTGTCTACGACCTTTGTGAGGTGAAAAGACTCAGTATTCTATCAATTTTTCTGACCAACATCGCTTTGGCTCAGATACCTCCTGGATATTATGATAATGCTCAAGGCTTAGAGGGACTTGCTCTTCGACAAGCACTTCATAACATCATTGATGATCATAACGTGCTCTCCTATAATAGCTTATGGGGACATATGGACGAAACGGATGCTCAGCCAGATGGTGATGTTTGGGACATTTACAGCTATGATCCTGATGAAACTCCGGCTTATGAATACAATTTCTTTTCAGATCAGTGTGGAACTTACAGTGGGGAAGGTGACTGCTATAATAGAGAACACAGCTTTCCAAAATCGTGGTTTGGCGACACGCCTCCAATGAACTCAGATCTGTTTCATATTTATCCAACAGACGGTTATGTGAACGGGCAAAGAAGCAACCTACCTTATGGAGAAGTTGAAACTGTTGTTTGGGAATCAACGCTTGGTGCGGCGAATGGTATCGGTGAGAATTTCGGATACAACGGTCCGGTATTCGAACCACCAGCTGAGTACAAAGGAGATTTGGCCCGAACTTACTTCTACATGTTAACGCGGTATTACGATGTGTGTAGCACTTGGCAAACGCCCATGATGAGCAATGGAGACTTTGTTCAGTGGTCTGTTAACACTTTGATTGATTGGCATTTAAGTGATCCCGTTTCAAGTAAAGAAATCAATAGAAATAACGCGGTTTATTTAAAGCAAAACAACAGAAATCCTTTTATCGATAATCCGGAATGGGCGGAGTTGATATGGATTGCCGATCCTGTAGCTTCAGTAGATGACGAAGGTTTAAGCTTGAAGCTAACACAAAATGGAAGTCGCTTTAGCGTTTCTGGAATTCAGGGTTTTGCCGACTTTGAAGTGTATGACTTGCTAGGAAGAACTCTTGTAAAAGAAAGCGTTTTCAATCAACAAGTACTTGATTTGAGCGCTTGTACTGGTCATCTCATCATCGTTCTTAGAATGGACAATGACGTGCTCTCACAGCGCATTTTCCTTCAACCATAAAAGAAAAGTCGAAAAGGGGTGCAAGCCCTTTTACCAACAGCGATCTACTTTTATTTTTTTCCCTTTAATCTTCACTTGACGGAGGGTGCTTATGAGGTCCTTAATTTTCGATTTTGGAACAGCTACGAAAGCTGAATGATCCATTACATCGATTTTACCCACTTCATTAGGATTTAGTTTTCCTTGTTTAATCAGTACTCCAAGGACATCAGTCTTGTTGATTTTTTCCTTTTTTCCACCACCAAAGTACAAGGTAGCCATTGAAGGAACGCTTACTGAGTTGTGGTTTGAAGGAAGTCGATAATCTTCAAATTCCGCAGCAAAATCGGGAAGAAACTCGTCTTCACTCAGAAGTAAAAAACTCTTCCCTTCAGCGCTCATTCTTGCGGTTCGACCGTTTCTGTGGATGAATGAAGCTTCATCGCGTGTGCTTTGATAGTGCACCACAAAGTCCATATTTTGAATGTCCAAACCTCGCGCTGCAAGGTCTGTGGCCAAAATGTAATTAACACTCCCATTTCTGAACTTGATCAGCGCTTTCTCACGGTCCATTTGTTCCATACCTCCGTGAAAAGTTTCGTGTGGAAGACCAATGTTATCAAGGAAATCACTCACTCGGTCAACGGCTTCTCGGTGGTTGAAAAATATGATGCCCTGCTGCTTGTCGAGAACTCCAAGTAGGCGTTCTAAATAAGTTGTTTTTTCATCTTTAGGTGAGATGATTTTATATTTCTCGAGTTGTTGAGCTAATTCATGCTGACCACCAGAAAGTTTGTGAAAAGGAAGGTTGTTCCAATGCTCAGGGAGCACAATCTGGTCTGTTGCTGAAACTAAATAGTGCTTTTCCACATGCTCTAAATAAGCCAAAATCGTATTGATGTCTTCTTCAAAACCGAGCTCCAATGCCTTGTCATATTCATCTACGACAACCATTTGTAGTTGATCTTTGGAAAAACGTTCGTTTCTGCAGTGATCAGCTAAGCGACCAGGAGTTCCAATAATCACCTCAGGTGCATTGGCTAAGCTTCTCGCTTCGTTTCTGCGATCATGACCTCCATAGCAACACGTGATATTAAGTCCGGTTTTCATGTCTTGCCAAACACTGGTAATCTGGAGTGCAAGCTCCCTACTTGGTGCAATTATCATGCATTGCGACCCACCTTGAACTTCAATAAAGTTAAGCAGGGGAAGAGAGAACCCCAGCGTTTTCCCGCTACCCGTTGGTGCATGAAGCTGAATGTTATTGTGACTTTGCGAAGCCGCTAACATCGACTCTTGCATTGGTTTAAGTTCAGAAAAACCTAACTTGTTTAATGCCCGATTTACTTGTGGAGTATTCATCAGGCAAAGGTAGGTGCTCTTGTTATGAGAAGAAAGTTTAATTTAGCCGCAAATTTAAAATCAGAACAAAAGCTATTTCTAGCGTAGTTTTGATTTAGAAAGAACCATAAGACAGAATCATGCTTCAATATTCACTAGAGAAAACAGGAAACAAATTATTCAAGTATAGAGGTCAAATCCCTGTGGTGCTCTTTGTTTTGGCTATTCCATTTATTTGGACGACGTCTTATTTTGATATGACAGAGGCAACGATTGGCTCTTTGACCATTGCTTCCATCATCGTTTCACTCATTGGGTTTTACATCCGTTTTTTCGCCATCGCTACTACACCTCGTGGCACATCTGGCCGAAACACCAGCAAGCAAGTAGCAGAATCCCTGAATACCAAGGGTATTTATTCAATTGTTAGACACCCTCTTTATTTGGGGAATTACTTTATCTGGTTAGGAATCGTTGTTTTTACTTTCAGCTGGTCGTTCATGCTTATTTTCTCACTGGCATATTGGATTTACTACGAGCGGATCATGTATGCTGAAGAGCAATTCTTACACAAGAAGTTTGGCGATAAGTACAAGAACTGGAGCAGTAAGACACCTGCGTTTTGGCCTTCTTTTAAGCACTCGGCAAAAGGAGATGTCCCCTTTTCAATGAAAGCTATTCTACGCCGCGAGTATTCTGGCGTACTTGCTACCGTTATGGGCTTCGTTTATGTTGAAGCACTTCGTCAATATTCTCAAGACATGCTGAGCATGGACACCATGAGAATTCCGCTCTACATTCTTGGAGGAACGGCTGTTATTACCTTGATTCTGAGAACACTCAAGAAAACCACTAGAGTGCTTCACGATGATGTTAGAGATTAAATCCCTCTCATTGTTAATTGAATTCTTTTTCGCGAAGCATCAACTTCAAGCACTTTAACACGAACTTCTTGCCCTAATCGCACAACATCGAGTGGATCGCTGACATAGCGATCGGCCAGTTGCGACAGATGAACGAGTCCGTCTTGCTTTACACCTATGTCAACAAAGGCCCCAAAGTGAGTAATGTTGCTTACTTTTCCTGGCAAAATAAGTCCTTCTTTTAGGTCTTCAATGCTCTTCACGAAACTAGCAAACTCAAACTGCTTCGCATTTCCCCGAGGATCGCGACCAGGTTTTTTTAGTTCTTCGCTAATATCGAGTAGTGTAGGTAGTCCGATTTCTTCATTAATATAAGCTGACAAATCGATCTTCTCCATCCAGTCTCCTTGAATTTTATTTAGGTCTTTATCAGCTTCTTTGAGCATCGTTTTGATTAATTCGTATCGTTCCGGGTGAACCCCTGTATTATCTAGGGCTTCATCGCCATTATCAATTCTCAAAAAGCCAGCAGCTTGTTCAAATGCCTTAGCGCCTAGTCCTTTGACCTTTTTTAATTCTTGGCGATTGCTGAAGTTACCATGTTTGCTTCGGTGTTCGATGATGTTTTTCGCCATGGTCTTCGACAAACCAGAGATGTGTTGGAGAAGGTGCTCACTTGCAAGGTTGAGGTTCACCCCAACTCGATTCACACAACGTTCAACCACTTGGTCGAGGCGTTCCTTCAAACGTTTTTGATTCACATCGTGCTGATATTGGCCAACGCCAATCGATTTCGGGTCGATTTTCACCAATTCCGACAAGGGGTCCATCAATCTTCGTCCAATGCTCACCGCACCTCTCACAGTGACATCATAATCTGGGAATTCCTCTCGTGCCAGGGGTGATGCAGAGTAGATGCTCGCTCCAGCTTCGTTGACCATGTGGGCCTCGATTTTATTGTATTTCACCAAGTCCTTTACAAAGGTCATTGTTTCTCTACCCGCAGTTCCATCACCAACAGCAATCACCTCAATTTTATAAGCCTCAATCAGGTTTTCAAGTTTACTCATCGCCCCTTTTCGATCATTTTTAGGAGGATGAGGGAATACAGTGCTGTTGTGCATTAGTCCGCCAATTTCATCCAAGCAAACCACTTTGCAACCTGTTCTAAAACCAGGATCTAGTGCGAGAACACGTTTTTGTCCCAAAGGAGCTGCCATCAAAAGTTGTTCGAGGTTTCCAGCGAAAACGTCAATTGCTTGTTCTTCGGCGATAGCGAGATAATGCTGACGAATTTCAGTTTCCAAACTAGGTTTCAAGAGACGGGTATAAGCATCATTAACAGCCAGTTCCACTTGTTCAGAGCAAGTGTTTCTTCCCTTCACAAAAATCTCGTTTAGCACCGCAATAGCTTCTTCCTTATTGGGTCCAATATTCACTCGCAAGAACTTCTCCCGTTCACCGCGCAGAATTGCTAGAAGACGATAGCCTGGTGTTTTTGAAATGGGATGTTCGTATTTGAAATAGTCGCGATACTTCTGTCCAGATTCCTCTTCTCCTTTAATGACTTTCGAGTTGATTTTAGCTTCTCGATGGAAAAGTCCTCTCAGACGTTTCCGAGCAAAAGCCCGTTCACTGATCCATTCGGCCATAATGTATCGAGCACCTTCCAGTGCTTCTTCGGTGTTTTTAACATCACCTTTAACAAAGCGTTGGGCGAGGGATTGTAGTTCTGATTTCTCTTGCTTCATGATCAGACCAGCGAGTGGTTCTAAACCAAGTTCACGAGCAAGCGAGGCCTTCGTTTTACGTTTGGGTTTAAAAGGAAGGTAGAAGTCTTCAAGAAGCGTGATATTGTCGAAATTCTGAATCTTCGTTTTTAATTCTTCATCCAATAGGCCTTGTTCATCAAGACTTTTTGTTACCGCTATCTTTCTTGCTTCAAGGACTTTTTGAGCCGTCAGGAGGTCGATAATTTGTTGAATTTGAACTTCATCTAGTCCGGAAGTTCGTTCTTTACGGTATCTCGCGATGAAAGGAACCGTGGCTCCTTCGTTGGTGAGTTGTTGAACGGCGCTGATTTGAGCTTTGGAAAAGTGGGCTAGGGCTTCTTTACTAATCATCTCGCAAAGATATTCTTTGTGGTGATTATTGACTTAAGTCGCCGAGATTCGTTTGAAGGATAACCAAGGGTGTTGGACCATGACTTGCATCAAGCTAAAGAAACCGTCATTTTTGCTAATCTTTTTTCGCCAGTGACGATATATGTGCTCACAACAATAATAAAACAAGTGTTTTTTTGAAATGTGATGATGCGTTCGTTTCACCCATTGAGCTAGTTCAATCTTAAAGTGTGAGTTGTGGATCACAACGAAGTCCCTTCTTACAATCAAGTTTTCTATCCATTGATCACCTCGAGCCTTTGAATGTTGCTCTTTTTTCGATTGAATCATTTGTTCTGATTCAGAACCCGACCCGAGTGTTCTCGCTGATTTTAGTTTAATGTAAAGAAGTTGCTTAGTTTGAAGTTCACCAATAGTAATTCTGGAGATATCGGCGTAAGTGATTCTGCCGAAACTCTGTTCATCAAGCATAATTCCTTTGATATCAAGGGATGGTAAGGATTCCATTTTGCTTGAGATGGTTTCAATGAATGCCGCTGTCTCAATCCTGGTAATACCTTGTTGTACTTTCCGTTTGAAAAACCATGCTGTCTTTTGACAAATAGAATACTGTCTGCTTAATTCATTTGAAGAAATACCTTGTGGTATCTGAAGTAGTTGTAAAATGATATGGAATGCCTCTGAAATTGGGAATTTCAGTTTGTGAAATAAGGTATTGGCCGTGGCAGATTCGTCATAGCGACACTTTAGACATCTTCGAGAGTGCCATTTTTTTCCACGACCATACTTATTTGAACTGCATTTATTGCACTTGTAGCCATCAGCCCACTTCAAATAAACGAGGTAGTGATAACAAGAATTATCGCTATCGAAAAGGTCGGTAAAAACATCATTATGTAACGAATCTATCTGCATATCAGTTGCTTACAAAGCTAAGTTGTGTGATGAGGATTTCATAACTCATCCACAAACTGATGGAGTGCATTCACAAATTCATCTACAAAAATTCACTTCATTTTTCGGCGACTTAAGTCAATAATGAGCATACAGAATTTTTTTGTCGATCTGAACAAAGCAAAAAATCCAGTATTAAGTACCTTTGCACCCATTCAAAAACAAACAAACATGCCTACAGCAGATATCCAAACAGAAAAAGGGACCATGAAAGTGGAATTCTTCCAGAAAGACGCCCCTAAAACTGTCCAGAATTTTATCGACCTCGCTAAAAAGGGGTACTACGATGGTCTCACTTTTCACCGAGTTATCCCAAACTTCGTTATTCAAGGCGGTTGTCCTGATGGAACAGGAGCTGGCGGACCAGGTTATAAGATCGACTGTGAGTTAGATGGAGATAATCAATACCACGATAGAGGGGTTTTGAGTATGGCTCATGCTGGTAGAAATACCGGGGGATCTCAGTTTTTTGTTTGTCACAGCAGAGACAATACGGCGCATCTCGATAGAAACCATACTTGCTTCGGGAAAGTAATCGAAGGACTTGATGTGATTGATGATATTCGCCAAGGTGATAAAATCGAAAAAATCACGATCAACGATTAAATATAATTCAAACTAGATGGCCATCCGATAATATCGTGATGGCCTTTTTTTTGCCATTACTCTTTGGAACTATTAACAAGGATTTAAAGGATTTGTAGACAAGAAAACTTAGGTTCAAACTCAATTTATAAAAAGATAAATGATGGATTTTAAAGGGAAGAAAGTATTGATCACTGGAGGTAGTTCAGGCTTAGGAAAAGCAACGGCTGCAATGCTTGCTAAAAAAGGAGCTGATGTGCTCATCACTGGAAGAGATGATCAAAAGCTTAAAGATGTAGCTACTGAATTAAACTGCAAGGCCTTAGTGCTCGATATGAATAATAAAGGGGCAATCAAAGGTATAGCAGAGGAAGTACTTTCTGTTTTAGGAGGACTCGATATTCTCATCAACAATGCAGGAATAGGGGAGTTTGCTTTATTGGAAGAACTGAATTTGGATGCCTTCGAACGTGTTTTTCAAACGAATGTTTTTGGCTTGGCGATGCTGACTCAAGCACTTTTGCCGACTTTAAAAGCGTCTGAAGGAGATATCATCAATATTGCTAGTACAGCAGGAGGGAAGGGCTTTGCTTATGGAAGTGTTTACGCGGGATCTAAATTTGCGCTCAGAGGGATGACCCAATGTTGGCAAGCAGAATTGAGACAGCATAACATCCGAGTTATTCTGGTAAACCCTTCTGAAGTACCTACGGCTTTTAATGTAGCCGACAGAACTGAAAAGGAATTAAGCGATGGTAAGTTGACCCCAACGGAGATTGCACACACTATCGTGTCGGCACTGGAAATGGATAAAAGAGGTTTCATTCCGGAAGTGACTGTTTGGGCCACGAATCCATAACTTGGATAAGGATAAGTGTTGACGTGAAGTCCCTTAAACCCCTTGTGAAATTGGTTTTAAGATCTTCGCGTCAATATAAAATGTCCCAAAGGGGATGATGGAAGAGGCGAGGACCTTCCATGTTGTTTTGAAAAACTTCCAATCGTAATTTACATGAACGAGAACAGCGGCAAGGACGAAGGCTAAGAACAGAAATCCATGCGCCATTCCAACCGTTTTCACGATGAAATCGTTAGCGAACATGTACTTCATGGGCATCCCAATGAACATTAATACGATCAAAGAAAGTCCTTCAAAGAAGGCAATAAACCTGAGAAAACCTATAGATGTGGTGAAGTACTTTTTCATTTTGCCGCTGTCAACTTGTAAATACAAAGGTAATTGGGGAAATTCATCGAATTGTCATGGTAAAATCATTTGACCATACATTATGTTAAGTTGATGGCTTATGTGGAGATGTCCTATTTGTGAGCGTAAGTTCAATGCCCCAGACCAAAGGCATTCGTGCAGCACAAAAGATGTGGGTGAGTTGTTTATCAATCGTTCAGATGAATTAGTTCTGGCTTATGATGCTTTGTCCAGAGCGGTTGAGGATTGGCCAAATGTAGAAATTAGAGCCGCAATTCATAGTGTGGTGTTTTCGGTTGGACGAGCTTTCTTGGTGGTAAAACCAATGAAATCTCAATTGGATCTTAAACTATACCACAACGAGGAATTCGAGAACAACTTGTTTCACAAGGTGAACCGGTTTTATGGTCGCTTTCAATATCAAATCAGAATTAAATCAGAACACGACGTGAGCGATGAGCTTATCGATTTTATTTCAAAGTCCTACGAACATGCCCAGCAAGAGCGCGTTGTGGAATATCGTCGCAGACGCAAAAGATATTAATGGCGGGAGATATATTCAAACCTCAGTTTAGAATATAATTAATATTATGTTAAGTTAATAGTACAAGAATAAGGGCCGAATGTTTTCCGACCCTCTTCTCTAATGTTATTTTCCTTCCAACAACTTCGACATCTTTAAAAGTCCTTCGTCGTTTCCAGTTCTTGCATAAATGTCTCTTAACGATTTAATCGTCGATTGATCTTGTCCATCCAAATCAAATGCACGCTCTAAATAAGGCAATGCCTTTTCAAAATCTGCATTGGCTTTATCAACCATGGCTTTATACTTCGCGTTTTCTCTAGGTGGAATTTCATTTGCTAATTTGATCTTCTGTACACCTTGGTTAAAGTACATTGCCCCTAGGTTATAATTTGCATCAAAATAATCTGGTTTAACTTCGATGGCTTTCAAGTAAGCCGCTTCTGCTTGATCCAGCTTGTCCAAATTATCACTAACGGTTCCTAAACTAAACCACAATAACTCGTTTGTAGGGTCTTGCTCTGCTGCTAGTTCCAAGTTTTGTTGAGCTAAGTCAAATTCTCCTCTTTTGATGTAAATATTCAACTCTTCAATAATAAGCGACTGCTCTCTTGGGTAAGTTTTTCTTGCTTCGCGAAGGGTTTCTAGTGCTGCATTATCGTCCCCTGCTTGGCCTTGTATGTTAGCAATGAACAAGTATACGTTAGGTACTTGATAGTTCAATTCACCACACTTTAGGTACTTTTCAATAGCGGCGTCCATCATTCCTGCTTTCTCAAAGCAAAGTGCTGTATTGAAGATACCAAGTGTATCTATTCTTCCAAATGATTGGGCAACTACAGTAGATAAGTCAAACATTTTAGCTGCCTTCTCAAAATTCTCCGACTGGTAGAAGGTAGCACCATAGTTATTAGCCCATACCTGGGCAGTTTGAAGTCCCATTTGGTCTTCTTGATGATAAGATCCTTTTGGATCAAGTTCCATTGCTTTGTTGTATGACTCGATTGTTGTCATTAAAGCATTTGGCTTTTGAGAAAACAAAGACGAGTCTCTCGCGATATTGAGATAGATGTCACCTCGATATCTCCAAGTTTTCTCTTTGAAATTCGCTTTTTCATTGGTGATGGCGCGATCAATGGCCTCTGCCGCTGCAAGGTATTTACCTTCTTTGTTCAAGTTGTATGCTGTAACCACGTCCTTCTGTCCAAAAACAGAAACGCTAATGACAACAAATGCTAGTACTGAAACTATTTTCTTCATGTCTGACTAAGTGTTTTTATAGCTGATGCTAAATTAGCAATTATTCCACACCTCTCTAGGCAAATTGGATGCCAAAGTTCATTATTTAGCCAAACAAAAACGGCCGAACCACTGGTCCGACCGTTTTTTTATTCTCATTTCAAACAACTTATTCTTCGTTGTCCTCGCTTTCTTCAGAAGTGTTTTCTTGTGAAGTATCTTCTTCATCAAGTTCATTCTGAGGAGTTTCAATGATGTTACCCTCCTCGTCATAGATAACTTCTTCTTCCTCGTCTTCTCTAATTACTTTGCAAACAGCAGCAATTTGATCTTTACCTTTCAAGTTGATTAAGCGTACACCTTGTGTTGCACGTCCCATAACTCGAAGCTCATCAATTCTCAAACGAATAGCAATTCCTGATTTGTTGATGATCATTAAATCATTCTCATCCTCAACATTCAAAATGGCTATAAGATCTCCAGTTTTCTCAGTAATGTTCAAGGTTTTAACTCCCTTTCCACCACGGTTTGTGATTCGGTAATCTTCAACAGCAGATCGTTTTCCATAGCCGTTTTCAGATACTACAAGAACATCTGTAGTGGCATCTTTGATACAAATCATGCCGATAACTTCATCCTTGTCGTTCGCTAAAGTAATTCCTTTAACACCTTGAGCAGTTCTTCCAACAGCCCTTACTGTTTTTTCGTTGAAACGAATGGCTTTACCACTCTTCAATCCCATGATGATTTCATTTTCACCATCGGTCAAACGAGCAGCTAACAATTCATCTCCATCTCTAACAGTGATGGCATTAATTCCGTTGGTTCTTGGACGAGAATACGCCTCCAAAGTGGTCTTCTTAATGAGGCCTTTCTTCGTGCAAAGAATCAAGTTGTTTTCTTTAACGTAAGCTTCATCTCTGATATCTTGAACTGGAATGTAAGCAAGAACTTTATCTTCAGATTCAATGTTGATTAAGTTCTGAATAGCTCTACCCTTTGCTTGTTTCGTTCCTTCTGGAACTTCAAAGATTCTCATCCAGAAACACTTCCCTTGCTGAGTAAATATCAATAACCAATTGTGGTTGGTAGCTGTAAAGATGTGCTCTAAGAAGTCGTTATCTCTAGTAGTAGATCCTTTCGAACCAACCCCTCCTCTACTTTGAGCTCTGTATTCATTCAGCTTCGTTCTCTTGATATATCCTGCGTGACTAATAGTAATCACCACACTCTCATCTGGAATCATGTCCTCAATACTCAAGTCAGCAGAACTGAACTCAATATTAGAACGACGCTCATCTCCATATTTATCGCGGATTTCAATCAACTCATCTTTGATGATCTCCATTCGGAGTTCTTTCTTAGCTAGAATTTCTTCTAATCTATTGATCAAAGCCATGAGTTCTTCAAATTCCTCACGCAACTTATCTCTTTCAAGACCCGTCAGCTTTTGTAGTCGCATATCAAGTATCGCTCTTGCCTGAAGTTCAGACAATTCAAAGCGATCCATCAATCCATTACGCGCTTCTTCTGGTGTTTTACTTGCTCTAATAAGCTTGATAACTTCATCAATATTATCAAGAGCAATGATTAAACCTTCAAGAATGTGCGCTCTTTCTTGTGCTTTACGCAACTCAAACTGTGTTCTTCGAACAACAACCTCATGTCTGTGCTCAACAAAGCAAGCAATCATTTGCTTTAAGTTGAGCATCTCTGGTCTGCCCTTAACGAGAGCAATGTTGTTCACAGAAAAAGAGTTCTGCAAGGCGGTATATTTGAACAATTTGTTCAATACCACATTCGGAATAGCATCTCTTTTCAACTCATAAACGATACGCATACCATTACGGTCACTCTCGTCGCGAATCTCAGAAATACCTTCAATCTTCTTTTCATTAACCAATTCAGCCGTCTTCTTGATCATATCGGCTTTATTGACTTGGTAAGGGATTTCATCAACAATAATGACTTCTTTCCCCGTTTTGGTTTCTTCGAAGTGAGTTTTACCTCTCAATACAACACGTCCTCTTCCTGTTTCAAAAGCAGAACGAACACCTTCAACACCATAAATGGTACCTCCTGTTGGGAAATCTGGTGCTTTGACATGTTCCATCAATTCTTCCATGCTCACATCGTGATTATCGATGTAGGCTATAGTACCGTTGACAACTTCAGTGAGGTTATGAGGAGGCATGTTCGTGGCCATACCAACAGCAATTCCAGAAGCTCCATTAACCAAGAGGTTAGGGATTCTTGCAGGAAGCACGGTGGGCTCCTTTAATGATTCATCAAAGTTTGGTGAAAAGTCAACGGTTTCTTTCTCAAGATCAGAGAGCATTTCTTCGGCAATCTTTTTCAATCTCGCCTCAGTATATCTCATCGCCGCCGGATTATCACCATCGATAGATCCAAAGTTACCTTGTCCATCCACCATTGGATAACGTAAAGACCAATCCTGGGCCATACGTACCATGGTGTCATAAACAGAAGAATCACCATGTGGGTGATACTTACCAAGCACCTCCCCTACGATTCTTGCCGACTTTTTATACGGTCTGTTTGACAGTACGCCCAAGTCGAGCATACCATATAATACCCTTCTGTGTACGGGCTTCAAGCCGTCTCTTACATCTGGTAGGGCACGCGAAACGATAACCGACATCGAATAATCGATGTACGCAGATTTCATTTCGTCTTCTATGTTAATGGAAATTATTCTTTCTCCCTCTGCCATATCTTCCTTAATTTAGGTTTAGCATAGTCTTTGATAAGACATACGAAAATAAGCATTTTGCAAGGCTTAGACGGAAATGTTTCCATTCAATTTTCCACAAAATTGCACACATGAATGTGGATAAAAAGAATGTAGGAAAGCGATTACGGGAACAACATCCGATATTTTTGAAAACAGGGAGTTTTCGAACTAAATTACCCCCTGTCGTGTTAACTTAGAACAAGAAGAAAGGAAACAATATGGACGCAAAATTTTCTCCCCGAGTAAAAGATGTCATCACATACAGTCGTGAAGAGGCACTGCGCCTAGGTCATAACTATATTGGTGTAGAGCATTTACTGCTTGGAATTATCCGTGAGGGAGAAGGAACAGCTGTAAAAATAATGGAGGGTCTTTCTGTTGATTTAGCGAAACTTAGAAAGATGGTCGAGTCATCAATTCGAGCCAATGCTTCTAAAACTGCTAGTCAAGGGAACATTCCTTTGGTTAAACAAGCTGAAAAGATCTTGAAAATAACCTATCTAGAAGCTAAAATTTTTAAATCTCCCTTAATTGGAACTGAGCACCTGCTGCTCTCAATTCTTAAAGACGAAGATAACGTCGCAACAAAAACCCTACATTCTTTCAGCGTCGATTATGATGCGGCGAAAGAAGAATTTGAAAGTATATTGATGGAAAACGCAGATATGGATTTGCCTAAATCTGAATTCCCGGGCACGTCAGACGATGACGATGATGGATTCGGTAGCTCAAGTGGCAGCGCTTCAAGCAAAAAGCCTGGAGATAGCAAGAGCAAAACACCGGTATTAGACAATTTCGGTAGAGACCTGACAAAATTGGCAGAAGAAGGTAAACTTGATGCTATTGTTGGTAGAGAAAAGGAAACAGAACGGGTGTCTCAAATTCTTTCAAGAAGAAAAAAGAACAATCCTATTCTTATCGGTGAACCCGGTGTTGGTAAGTCAGCAATTGCAGAAGGTCTTGCCCTAAGAATTGTTCAGAAGAAAGTGAGTCGTGTACTCTTCGGTAAGCGTATTGTAACGCTTGATGTTGCTTCTCTTGTAGCTGGTACAAAGTATAGAGGTCAGTTCGAGGAGCGAATGAAAGCAGTGATGAACGAATTGGAAAAATCTCCAGACGTGATTCTCTTTATTGATGAAATTCACACCATCGTTGGTGCCGGTGGCGCAAGCGGTTCGCTGGATGCATCAAACATGTTTAAGCCAGCCTTAGCTCGTGGCGAAATTCAATGTATTGGTGCTACTACTCTTGATGAGTACCGTCAACACATTGAGAAGGATGGTGCACTAGAACGTCGTTTCCAAAAGGTGATGGTTGAACCAACTACTCCGGAAGAAACACTGCAGATTCTGAACAATATTAAAGACAAGTATGAAGAACACCACAGTGTGAATTATACCGAAGAAGCGCTCGAAGCTTGTGTTAAATTGACAACGAGGTACATCACTGATCGTCACCTTCCTGATAAGGCAATTGATGCGCTTGATGAAGTTGGCTCTCGTGTTCACCTTAAAAACATCAATGTTCCAAAAGAAATTCTGGACATTGAAGGTCAAATCGAAGACATCAAGGAAGAGAAAAACCGCGTTGTTCGTAGTCAGAAATACGAAGAAGCAGCTAAACTTAGAGATAAGGAACGTCAGCTCATCGAGCGTTTAGAGGCCGCGAAACAGAAGTGGGAAGAAGACAGCAAAAACCACAGAGAAACGGTTACAGTTGACAATGTAGAGGAAGTTGTTGCAATGATGACGGGTATCCCTGTTCAGCGTATTGCTGAAAAAGAAAGTGGGAAACTTGTGCGAATGGAAAATGAATTGGAAGGCAAAGTTATTGGTCAGGATGAAGCCATTAAAAAGGTGGTTCAATCGATCAAACGTAACAGAGCTGGTCTTAAAGACCCGAATAAGCCAATTGGTTCTTTCATCTTCCTCGGCCCTACTGGTGTTGGTAAAACCCAATTGGCTAAGGAGCTCGCTAAATATTTGTTCGACTCTGAAGATGCGCTCATTAGAATCGATATGAGTGAGTACATGGAGAAATTCGCAGTTTCTCGATTGATTGGAGCGCCTCCAGGATATATTGGGTATGAAGAAGGTGGACAGTTGACTGAAAAAGTGCGTCGTCGCCCCTACTCGATTATCTTGCTTGATGAGATCGAAAAAGCACACCCGGATGTATTCAACTTGCTACTTCAAGCCTTGGATGATGGACAATTGACTGATAGTTTAGGACGTCGTATCGACTTTAGAAACACCATCATGATCATGACATCAAACATTGGGGCAAGACAACTTCAAGATTTCGGTACAGGTGTTGGTTTCTCTACATCGTCAAAAACATCGAAAGAAACAGAAGCAAGAACGGGAGTGATTACTTCTGCTTTGAAAAAGGCCTTCGCTCCAGAATTCTTGAACAGAATTGATGATGTGGTGATGTTCAATTCTTTAAAGAGAGAACACATCCACGAAATTATCGATATCGAATTATCACGTTTGTTCTCTCGTGTTGAAGATTTGGGTTACGAACTTAAACTCACTGAAGATGCTAAAGACTTTATCGCTAACAGAGGTTACGATGAGAAGTATGGCGCTCGTCCACTCAAAAGAGCTATCCAGAAATACTTGGAAGATCCTTTGGCTGAGCAGATCATCAATGCGAGTTTGAAAGAAGGTGATTTGATCAACGTAGGCTACGATGAAAAGAAGGAAGAAATCACTGTTGCAGTGAAAAAAGGTGGCGCAAAAAAGAAGGATAAAAAGAAAGGGAAACCTACTGAAAGTCCGGACGAAGAATAAGTCTACCGTATTAAGTATTCAAAAGCCCGGTTATTTATTTAATCGGGCTTTTCTTTTTTTAACATCCCAGCTTGGATAAGAATTTTCTTAAGCGAATTGTCCCTTGAACTTTTTGGTTGAAATTAGGTGCATGCACCTAATTTCAAC
>JAQWFN010000076.1 GCA_029238785.1 Flavobacteriales bacterium
TAGGTTTCTCCAGCGTATTCGATGTTCAAAACATAGGTTTTGCCCGCTTCGCCCACCACATCAGCTTCCGGACGATAGGTTCCCGGCTCTTCTTCAGTGAACACCCAGGTAGCTGTTCCATCCGTAACGCTTACTATTGCATCGCTCACTCGTGGAGGTGCTTCATTAAGAAAGTAAGACGTTGTTAATGAAAGGTCCACACGCTGTCTACCCGGCTGATCGGTCATCCAACCGTTCACCACCAAGCGTTGTGCATCGCCTTCATTCAGATCGAGCTCGATCACTTCTTGACAAGAACTGAGGAGGATTAAGCCGGTGAAAGCAAGAAATAGTCTGTATCTATTGATGTTCATGGCTTAGAATTTAAAGTTGTAAGTAACTGAAGGAAGGATGGGCAACAAGTAGGTTTTTACAGCCTCTGTTTTGTTGGGGTCGTCTTCACTTTGTCTGAATTCGATCTGGTAGGCGTTCTTTCTGAAATACACATTGTAAACGCTAAACACCCATTCGCCTTTCCACTTTCGGGTTTCATTTTTCTTTTGTTGGATGGTGGCCCCGATGTCCAATCTGTGATAGGCCGGCATTCTATTCGAGTTTCGCTCGCCAAAGACCGGCACAACGGTTCCATAGTATTCAAACCTGCCTGTTGGGAAGGTAACTGCGGCACCCGTTCCATAAACAAAGGTGGCGCCGAGGCTAACACGTTTCGTGAGGTCGTAAGCCGCAACAATGCTGATATCGTGAGTTTTGTCGTACTTGGTGGGGTACCAATCTTCGGCAATGGCTTCCACCTTTCTCTCGGTGCGCGCTAAGGTATAGCCCACCATTCCTGAGAGTCGGCCGGTTTGTTTTCTCAAGAAGAACTCCATTCCGTAGGCTCTGGCCTGACCAAAACGCAGTTCGCCTTCAATTTTCTCGTTGAGGAGCAATTGTGCATCGTTTCTAAAGTCGATGGAGTTTTGCATGTCTTTGTAATACACCTCCACGCTGGCTTCAATGCTGTTGTTTTTGAAGTTTCTGAAGTAACCAATGGCCACTTGATCTGCAATCTGCGGTTTCACATTGGGTGAAGAAGCAAACCAGATGTCGAGTGGCGACGAACTGGTTGAATTGGAGGCCAAGTGGATGTACTGCATGGTGCGGTTATAGCTGGCCTTCACGGAGCTTTTTGAGTCGATGCGGTAGTTCACTCCTAATCGTGGTTCTAGTCCGCCATAGGTGTTGTGAATGTCGTTCTTCGCAAAAACAGTACTGTCGATGGCGTCAAAATTATTGTCGAAATTGTAATAGGTTCCGCCCATGTTGTTGAACAAGGAATAGCGCAGACCGTAGATGGCGGTGAGTTTATCGGTAATGCTGTGTTCGTTAGATACGTACACTCCAGATTCGAGGTGGTAGTTGAGGGGCAACCTTATTTCGTTCAAGAGGCCGTCTTCGCTGGTTGGCCGAGCAAAACCGGGGTCCATTCTGTGTCTGGTGCTGATAACTCCAAAGCGCAGTTGGTTGTTGGCATTGATGAAGTAGTTGAAATCAATTTTCCCACTCACATCGCGGATGGAGCTGTCCCAACGAAAGCCCAAGTTTCCCAGTTCCTGACCAAGAACGTAGTCGAAATCGCTGTAAATCACCGTTACGTTAGAGAAGAGTTTGCTGTTATAGATGTGGTTCCAACGTAATGTTCCTGTGGTGTTTCCCCATTCGATGCGGAAGAGGTCGGCAAATCCGGTCACATCTCGCCCGAAGTAGCCGCTCAGGTAGATCCTGTCGTTTTCGCCCAGCTTGTAATTGGCTTTGAGATTGGTGTCGTAGAAATAGAGTCGGGTATCTCTTAGTGCTTGGTCTTGACTAAATCGCAACGCTAAATCAGCATAAGTTCTTCGGCCAGAAATCAAAAAAGCGCCTTTATCTTTCACAATAGGTCCTTCAAGAGTAAGTCTAGAAGCGATGGTACCAATACCTCCTGTTCCGTGGAAAGACTTGTTGTTTCCTTCGTTCATGTGAATATCGAGCACGGAAGAGAGTCGGCCACCAAAGCGCGCCGGAATTCCACCCTTGTAGAGCTGAACATCTTTGATGGCGTCTGAATTAAAAACCGAGAAGAAGCCCAAGAGGTGCGAAGCGTTGTACACAGCGGCATCGTCGAGAAGGATGAGGTTTTGATCTACCGCTCCACCGCGAACGTAGAAACCGCTACCCCCTTCGCCCACCACTTGAACCCCCGGGAGGAGTTGTATGGCTTTGATAACGTCTACTTCACCCAGAAAAGCAGGTATTTTTTTAATCGCCTCCATTTGCATGGTGACCTTCGACATTTCAACCGACTCCACGTTATTGATGGCGTCGTTTTCTCCTTCAATGACCGCTTCGCCAATTTCGATACTTGCGGGAAAGAGTTCGAGGTCGATTTTTAGGTCTTTATTGAGTTGAAGGTCTTTTTTTTGGGTTTTGTAGCCAATGAATCCAAAGTCGGCTTGGTAATCCCCTTCTGGCAGGGTGAGCGAGAAGAAGCCGTAGATGTTCGTGGTGGTTCCTTTTTGAATGGAAGGGACGTAAACTGAAGCGCCAATAAGTGCTTCTCCAGTTTCACCATCAGTAATGGTTCCACTAATGGTGTGTTTTTCTTGTGCTTGTGAGAGGGAAAAAAGTCCCGTAAACAAGACAAGCAAGAGGATGTTTTTCATTAGAATTGGTTCAATAGTTTTTCAACACGCGCCCCTATAACGTTCAGGCTGTGCAAAAGTGTACAAATGATGTGAAGTGTGTGTGAAATTGTGATGAGTGGTTTGAGAAGCTTTACATTCCAAAAAAACCCTCTATCGCCGAAACAATAGAGGGTTTGTAAATCACTTATAGACCAAGGTTTACTCTTCGTCAAACATATTTTCGTCCATTTCTGCGAGAAACTTACGGTCTTCATCGGTTGCTTCGCGCACTTCTTTTACTTCGCCATCGAAGAAGAGGTCAACTCCCGCCAGTGGGTGGTTGAAATCCATAATCACGCTATTCAACTTCACTTCGATAATTAGTCCGAGCAGTTCATTTCCTTCATCGTCGGTCATTGGCAGGGTTTCACCCACTTCTAACAAATCATCATCCATCTCACCATCAGCGATAAATACCGATTTAGGAAGTTCTACAATTGCGTCTGGGTTTTCTTCTCCGTAGGCTTCAGCCGCGGGAATGGCCACAGAAAAAGGATCGCCTACTTGCTTTCCTTCTAGTGCATTTGCGAAACCGTCTAAAATAGGCACTTCGCCAAAAATAAATCCAAACAAGTCGTTGTCTTGAGTTTCCTCTAGCAACTCACCTTGAGCATCGTTCTCAAACAATGAGTACTCAACAGCAACCCATTTGCCTTTTTCAATTTTCATATTCTTGATTTTGAGCGGCAAAGGTAGTTTGAATTCTTCATTGGAGGGTGCTAAAAGTAGATTTTTCAGGTGCTTGATTTAGTGAAATGGGCTTGTGATAGAATTTGAGTGCCATTTTGAGTAGTTGGTGATGGTTTTTATTCCTTTTTTGGGTGATGCTGTAGCGCCTGCAAAGAGAGGGGGTGCAGCTACAAAGTGGGTGAGGAAATGCTTGCAGAAAAGCACTTGTTCGACATACCTTCGAAATGCTGGATGGCAGGCGGGGGTGGGGGGCTAGGGTGGGGCCCGCAGGGCCATGGTCTGTTCAAGGAGGATTTTACCTTTTTAGGGTAATTATTTCCTCTTTAAGGTAAATAGGTCTGTTTATTCGTTTCAAGCTGGCCTACGAAACACACCACCGAAGCAAAAAATTCCTTATTCCTAATTGATCCACACATCCAAGCGCTTCGACTTCGACTCCGCTCAGTCTCCGCTAGGGTTTTTCACGAAGTTAGAACTGTCTGACCCTAAATAGCACTGCAGGCTACGAACCCACACCACCGAAGCAAAAAATTCCTCATTCCTAATTGATCCACACATCCAAGCGCTCCGACTTCGACTCCGCTCAGTCTCCGCTATGGGTTTTCAAGAAGCGAGAACTGTCCATCCCTAAATAGCCTTGACCGATTTCGAGCCCCTACCACCGAAGCAAAAAATTCCTCATTCATCATTCATCGCCCCTAATTCACCCAAAAAAAAACCTCCCCACTTTTCAGCGAGGAGGCATTTATCTAAACCTTAACAACAACGCAGTAGGAATTTCTACATCGTTCCCATCTTATAAACCAATTTGTACTTCAATCTGTTCAAAAACCAATACATAATTGGTACAATTACCAAAGTAAGGAAGGTGGCAAAAGCCAAACCGAAGATGATGGCCCAACTCATTGGCTTCCAAAACACGTTGTTGTCGCCACCTACGTAAATTTTCGGATCGTAATCAATCACAAAACTTACGAAGTCAATATTCAAACCAATAGCCAGTGGCAATAAACCCAATATGGTGGTAATCGCGGTAAGCAATACGGGACGCAAACGTGTTTTACCACCAAGAACGATGGCTTCAACCACCCTGTTCCAAGGCAAATGCGCCTTTTCATCCATTCCCTCCGCTTCTCTCCAACGGTCGCGAATGAGGTTGGTGTAGTCAATCAGTACGATGGCATTGTTCACCACAATTCCAGCAAGGGAGATGATTCCAATCATGGTCATCAAAATCACAAAGTCCATTCTGAAAATCACCAAACCTAAGAACACGCCAATCAAACTAAACACTACAGAAAAACCAATAATGAATGGTGTTGAAAGTGAGTTGAACTGCGCCACGATGATCAAAATAATCATAAACAAGGCAATCAACAAAGCACTGGTCAAAAAGCTCATCTCTTTGGCTTGTTCTTCTTGCTGACCAGTAAACTCAAGGCTCATACCAGTTGGTAGCTCATACTCTGCAAGCTTATCTTTCAGTGTGACCACGATCTCGTTGGCATTTGCCCCTTCAAGAACATTACTAGAAATGGTAATGACCCGATCTAAATCAATACGCTTTACAGCAGAGAAGGTGTTGCGTTTCTCAAAACTGGCAATAGCTGAAATTGGTACTTGCTTGATTCTGCCAGTAGCAGGATCTCTGAACGTGATTTTCTGATTCAACAATGCATCCGGATTATTGCGGTATTCGTCTTTAAAGCGAATGTTGATGGGGTAATCGTCTTCACCATCCTTGTAAGTTGAAACTTCTTTTCCAAACAAAGCCGTTCTAATGGCAGAACCAACTTGTGCGGTAGACAAACCATAACGTCTGGCCTTCGCACGGTCAATAATAACAGGCAT
>JAQWFN010000087.1 GCA_029238785.1 Flavobacteriales bacterium
ACAAGGCCCGCAGGGTGATCAAGGTGTTCAAGGAGCAACTGGTCCAAAGGGTCCACAAGGCCCGCAGGGTGATCAAGGTGTTCAAGGAGAAGCAGGTCCAGCCGGTCCACAAGGTGCACAGGGCGAGCAAGGAGTCCAAGGAGAAGCAGGTCCAGCCGGTCCACAAGGTATTCAAGGACCAGCAGGCCCACAAGGCGCACAGGGTGAGCAAGGAATTCAAGGAGAAGTAGGTCCAATGGGTCCTCAAGGTCCACAGGGTGAGCAAGGTGTCCAAGGAGAAACCGGTCCAATGGGTCCACAAGGGCCTGAAGGGACATTTCAAACAGGAACGGAAATTGGAGAAATGGTGTATTGGGATGGAAATGATTGGGTATCCATCTCTCCAGGTAACGAAGACGAGAACCTCACTTTTTGTAACGGAAGACCCATTTGGGGTCCTTGCCCAGAAGTGCCAACTGTGCAAACCAATGCAGTTTCGAATCCAACGGAAAATTCAGTGCAAGCAAACGCTAACGTCATTGCTGATGGAGGCAGAGAAATTATGAGTAGAGGGATTGTTTGGGGTACTGCTTCTATGCCAACGATGGAAGAGAATTTAGGCTCGCTAACATCGCCAGGAGGATTAGGTTCTTTCAATGTTAACATCACAGGTTTAGTAGTAGGAACTACATATTATATACGAAGTTTTGCAGTAAATGAGGTGGGTGTTGCTTATGGTAATCAAGTTACATTTACTCCAAGCTTACCCCTAGAAATTGGTCAATTTTATCAAGGAGGATATATCGCTTATATTTTTCAGCCAGGTGATAATGGGCCTTTAAATGGTCCAGGTTATGTTAGTGGGGAGCAACACGGAGTTATTGCAGCACCAAGTTGGATATCATCAACTGGTGTTCCATGGGGTTGCGCATCTGCAGCTGATGCTTTCTCAAGTCAAGGCGGTCAAACGGTCAGTGCCGAGGCATGGGCAGAGTACAATACGAATCAGATAGTTCAATATTGTGGTACAAATACCGCAGCCCAAGCTAGCTTAAACTACAGCAATGGAGGTTACTCAGATTGGTTCTTACCAACATCTGACGAGTTGTTTTACATTCATAATAACCTGCACGTTCCGGGGGTTCGGACCTATCCTGCCTTTTATGCATACTGGTCAAGCGTGGTTACAGTAAATGGGGCTCTTGCCCTCTACTTTGATGACCCCGCAGGAACACCAACGAGCCAAGAGAATAGATCATTCAATCTCAGGGTGATACCAATCCGGTATTTTTAAGAAGAAATCGCCACTTTATTTGAAGCCCCTAGTTTCGAGCCCAATATATTCTAGAGAAAACGCAAAAGATTCACCCATTTTCTATCTTCGCAACAAATAAAATTGCGAAACCATGTACGGGAATATCAAAGAGCACCTTCAAAAAGAACTAGAGCAAATTGAGCAAGCAGGTTTGTTCAAGTCTGAACGCATCATCACTAGTCCACAAGACGCTGAAATCACAGTTTCAACGGGCGAAAAGGTGCTCAATTTCTGTGCAAACAATTACTTAGGACTTTCTTCTCACCCACGTGTGGTAAAGGCGGCGAAAGATGCCATTGACTCTCACGGTTTCGGAATGTCGTCTGTGCGCTTCATTTGCGGAACACAAGACATTCACAAAGAATTGGAGCATCGAATTGCGGAGTTTCACCACACCGAAGACACCATTCTTTATGCAGCGGCTTTTGATGCCAATGGAGGAGTGTTCGAACCGCTTCTCACTGCCGAAGACGCCATTATTTCAGACTCCCTCAACCACGCTTCAATCATCGACGGGGTGCGCTTGTGCAAAGCCGCACGCTACCGCTATGCGAACAACAATATGGAAGAGTTGGAAGAACAACTCATCGCTGCGAAAGATGCCCGCTTCAAAATTATCGTTACTGATGGTGTGTTCTCCATGGACGGATATGTGGCGCAAATTGATAAAATCTGTGATTTGGCAGATAAATATGACGCCCTTGTGATGGTGGATGAGTGCCACGCTACAGGCTTCATTGGAAAAACGGGAAGAGGGTCGATTGAATTGAGAGATGCGCTCGGAAGGGTAGACATCATTACAGGAACCCTTGGTAAAGCAATGGGTGGAGCCATGGGTGGTTTCACTACAGGACGAAAAGAAATTATCGAAATGCTTCGTCAGAAATCTCGACCATACTTGTTCTCAAATTCACTTGCCCCAAGCATCGTGGGAGCGAGCATCGAGGTGTTCAAGATGATTAACGAAACCACTGAACTGCGCGACCGCCTCGAATGGAACACCAACTACTTCAAAGAAGGAATGCGTAAAATTGGTCTCGATTTTAAAGACGGAGAGTCGGCCATCGTTCCTGTAATGCTGGGCGATGCAAAACTGAGCCAAGACATGGCCAACATGCTCCTCGAAGAAGGAATTTACGTTATTGGTTTCTTCTACCCAGTAGTGCCAAAGGATCAAGCAAGAATTCGTGTTCAACTTTCAGCAGCTCATACCAAAGAGCATCTCGATAAAGCTATTGCGGCATTCGAAAAGGTAGGTAAAGCGCTCAATGTCATTAAGTAACAAGAAATTCCTAGTCGTTGGACTGGGTCTCGCAGGAAGCTTAATTTCTTACCTCCTACATAAACAAGGAGCCAAAGTGCGTGTGGTCAATCAAACAGACCCCAACAGCGCATCAATGGTGGCTGCAGGAATGTGGAATCCCTTGTCGTTCCGAAGAACTGTTCCTACCTGGTTGGCGCCTACGATGATTGAAACCATCCATAAAGTCTACCCAGAAATGGAGAAGGACTTGTCGGCAAAGTTCTTCTTTCCAAGGAAAATCGTGCGCTACTTTCCAAACGAAGACTATCGTGCGCAGTGGCTAAAACAAGCGGGAAAGCCAGAGGTATCGGATTTTCTTTTTCTGGGTGATGATAAATTGAGTGTGTTAAAGAACTTGCCATCAAAAGTTAATCCAGACCAGGAATATTTTGGCGTTGTTGGCGAAGCAGGCTATGTTGACTTACCGGCGATGATCGAAGCATGGAAGAACTTCTTGATAGAACAACAAGCCTATACCGAGGCAGCATATAGTTCCTCTTTTCTGGATGAAAACGAAACGCTGATCTACGCAAACGGAGTAGGAGCCTTAAACACCTTGCCGGAGCTCGACGATATCCTTCGGAAGAATAAAGGAGAAGTGTTAACCCTCAAGAATGAATGGACAGGCGATACCATTCTCAATAACGGAAAATGGTTGCTCCCTTTAGAAGACGGTAATTGTAGGCTAGGAGCGAGCTACGATTGGCGTTCTTCAGAATTGGAGAGGAGCGAAGAGGTGAAGGACTTTTTACTCCAAAAGTTAGACGAATTGCTGCCCGGTCATGAAAGTCAGTTGTTGAAGCACGATGTCGGACTCCGACCAACAACAAAAGACAGGAGGCCTTTAGTAGGACCAATACCCAACAGGGAGCGGACCTACATCTTTAACGGCTTAGGTACAAGAGGGGTATTAATTGGTCCGTATTGCGCTCTCGCCCTCGTAGCGCACCTATCTAACAAGGCGGAAATCCCAGCAGAGATGAACGTTCAGCGCTTTTTTTAAGCCTTTGTTGAAGTAAAAGGAGAAGCTTAAAGTAAATAAAGTTTCAAAAAGTTTTGAAAGTATAATATTTATGTACTTCCTTTACATCATGAAATTAACAGAAGCAAAAGAGAAGTTCATTGGAAGTTGGGGAGCTTTAGGTACAAACTGGGGGATCAGCAAAACCATGGCACAGATTCACGCGCTTCTTTTGGTGAGTCCAGATCCAGTAAACACCGAAGAGATCATGGAAACCCTAAGCATTTCAAGAGGGAACGTGAACATGAACGTTCGCGCACTCATTGAGTGGGGATTGGTAGAGAAAGTACACAAATTGGGAGAACGCATGGAGTTCTTCGTTGCTGAAAAAGACATGTGGAAGATCGCCACAAGAATCACCACCGAACGACGAAAAAGAGAATTAGAACCCATACTTCGCATCATTGACACCCTAAAAGAGGTGGAAGATCTAGAAGCAGATAAAAAAGCACTAAAGGAATTCAAATCAACAATGAACGACCTAGATAGATTTACTAAAAAAGCCGACAAACTCTTGTCGAAATTAGCAAGAGCAGACGAGCGTTGGTTTACCAGTGTTCTTCTAAAAATGTTCAAATGAGCATTTTTTTTTAAAGATTAAGTTTCAAAAATTATTGAAAATATGAAAACGTTTCACAACACAATTCGCATTCTTCGCTGGGTATTATTTGGAGTAGTACTCGCGCTTTTCACAACCATCATTGGTGGCTTCCTTGGAATGATTCTCCTTGGTGCTGTTGACTTAATTATCAGTTTTGTAATGGGAGCATTATGCTACAATAAGTGGAAACCACTGCTTAAACACCTCATCATCTATTGGCTTGGTGCAACTATCGTTATCCTAGCTTTGGTGCTCAGCACGCAGAATCACATTGAATTTGATGGACAATGGGTGTATGTTGCATTCCCGATAAGCGCTATGAGCTTAAGTGCCTACCTCGGGTGGATGACCGAAAAACTCAAACAAGCAGGTATGCTCAAGGCACTCACAGAAAAGCATGAAAATGAAGAACTCATTAATCACGAAGCATGAAAAATTTCATCCAAAAAGTCTTCTGGTATTGGCGCTTTTGGCGTCATAAAACAAAACGAAATTTTTTAAGTAACGTTCAGCTTTAATTCATCTGTATAAAACCCCTTTAAGCTTAGTCCTAAAGGGGTTTTGAATCATTCTAAATAGGCTCAAACACCACATTCTCTCGAACAAAATTGTCTACCTTCGTGTTCTATTATTAGCACGTCAAAAAAACCAAGTTATGTTAGCAGAACGCATTGAAAACGCATTGAACGACCAAATCAAAATCGAAGCAGAATCTTCACAGTTTTACCTTGCAATGGCAAGTTGGGCGGAGACGCACGGACTGAATGGTACGGCTCAATTCCTTTATCAACATTCTGATGAAGAACGCACGCACATGCTAAAATTGGTGAAGTTTGTGAATGAAAGAGGCGGACATGCAGTTGTTCCTGCTCTAGCCCAACCACCAAAAGATTTTGAGTCAATCAACAAGATTTTCCAAAACTTGCTCGATCACGAAACTAAAGTAACGGCAGAAATCAATAATGTGGTTGACATTTGCCTGCAAGAAAAAGACTACACTACCCACAACTTCATGCAGTGGTATGTTTCTGAGCAAATTGAAGAAGAAGCACTCGCAAGAGAAATCATGGATAAACTCAACCTCATTGGTGCTGATAAAGGCGGATTGTACCTCTTTGATAGAGACTTGAGCCTCATTCAACCAGAAGGAGAGAAGTAAACTTTCCATTTTACGGCATTGTTTATGCACAGCGCGGGGTGTAAAACACACACCCGCTCTTTTGCTATGCGTACATTTTCAAGCGATATTGCCATAGCCAATTGCTGGAACTACCCAACTATGAAATCACTCTTTGTCATCGGACTTAGCTTCGTTTTTGCACTTCTCCCACTGCAACAGGGAGAATTGGATGGGGAAGATACGGTTGCGAATTTCAAAGCAGCATTCCTTTTTCAGTTTGCAGTGGCGAACAATTGGCCGCCAGCTAACGATAATCAAGGCTTTGTGATCGGTATCGTTGGGGGGGAGTCTGTTTACAATGAGTTAGTGGATAAATACGCAAATAAACCAGTAGGAAGCCAGGTGCTTGAAGTCATCATGCTTGATGAACCAAGCAAGGTGGCGCAATGCGAAATGATCTACATTTCTAAGGCTTTCACCAAAAATAACGGCGAAACAGCAACCCGAACATGGATTAAAGCATCCGAAAACCTCCCTGTACTGGTGGTGAGCGATGCACAAAATGGACTCGATTGGGGAGCCGCGATCAACTTTAAAGTGGTTGATAGTAGAATCCGCTACGAGATCAATACAGCTCAAGCTGAACTACACCAAATTACCATCGGATCTAAAATTCTATCATGGGCAGTTCAAGATTAATACATACAATCATTGGTCTCTTGATGTGCTTCGTCATCAACGTGGCATCAGCTCAAGATGCGCTGCCTATAACTGAGAGCGCAGTAAAAGCCTTTCAAGAAGGAAATATCGATCAAGCGAAAGACCGCATTCACTTTGCCTTGGCGAACGAAACAGAAAAAAATCACCCCTACACATGGTGCGTGAAAGGTTTCGTATATAAAGAGATTTACAAAAACACGGCTCAAAAAGATAGAAAAAGCCCAAATCGAGAAATAGCCATCGAGGCAATCATGAAATCCATGGCGCTCGACACAAGCAAAGCGTATTTCGATTTGAACGATAAAGCCCTGCGCTTCCTGGCTACATCAATCTATAATGATGTTGTTTTGAGTACAAGAAGCCTGAGTGAATATACCCTGGAAGAACCAGAGCAATTCTACGAACGCTACAAGGAAATCATGCTTTTCCTTGAACCAAATACCACATTCAACCAACAAGACCTTGAGCTCTACCGCGTATTAGCAGAAGCTCACCATAGAATCTATCTCAAAGAACCCGAAAAGAACAACATCTACTTCGAGCGCTGCGCAGATTACTATAATCAAGCACTTAGCATCAATGCTCAAGATACGCTTTCGAATTATAACCTCGCCATATTGTACTATAACAAAGGGGTATATAAGATCAAAAAAATCGATCACTCAACAGAAATCTTTGAACTCATAATGATTCAAGACGAATGCGTTGAGCTCTTCAAAAAATCACTCCCTTTCATGCTGAAAGCCCACGAACTAGACCCCTTTCGAATGGAACCTTTAAAA
>JAQWFN010000096.1 GCA_029238785.1 Flavobacteriales bacterium
GTGGGCCTTGGGGTCCCATTGGACCGGTTTCTCCTTGAATACCCTGCTCACCCTGTGCGCCTTGAGGACCCATTGGTCCAGTTTCCCCTTGGATTCCTTGCTCGCCCTGTGCACCTTGGGGACCCATTGGGCCGGTTTCTCCTTGGACTCCCTGATCACCCTCTGGGCCTTGTGGGCCTGCTGGGCCGGATTCTCCTTGGATTCCTTGCTCACCTTGTGGACCGGCTGATCCAGCTGGTCCTTGGATACCCTGCTCTCCCTGTGCGCCTTGTGGACCCATTGGTCCGGTTTCCCCTTGAATTCCTTGTTCGCCCTGTGGGCCTTGGGGTCCCATTGGACCGGTTTCTCCTTGAATACCCTGCTCACCCTGTGCGCCTTGAGGACCCATTGGACCTTGAGGACCAGGAGTATTATTCCCTGCTGTCTCTGCGTAGAGTGCGTAAGGAACACTTAACATCTGAGAAATTGCCTCAATGCTGTAGTCTGTTCCACCGTTAGGATCGATTTCTGTTTTAATGAAATATGGACCCTCTGACCAGTCCACAACAGCCAGCGTTCCAAGTTCAGCAACACCTGCGCCAATCTCCAAACTCAACAAACCATTGTCATTCGTCTGCACCGTGTGCGTTTCTGCAAAAGTGAGATCGCCATCCGGGGCCTGAGCATATAAGCTCACTCGAACTCCCACATTTGTATTCACTACCAAGTTGTTGGTAGCATCTCTAACAACCGCTTGATAACTCATCTTTTGGGGAGATTGAGCTAAAGCGCAAAAACTAAATAAGTTGACTAATAGGAATAATGTTGTCGATTTTAAAGACGTAAACATGGTAAAAGAAGTTAGGTTGTGTATGGAAAAGTGTGATCTAAGAAGTCTTGATGATTTTTACACTTGCAGCTTGTTCTCCGTCAGGTGAATAAATGTGAAGAAAATAGTTGCCTGAAGACCAGAGTCGAGCATCGATGGATAAGGTGCTTTGATTAAAATCCCCAGCACTTACTTTTTTGCCCTGTGCATCATAAACTTCAAAAGAAGCTTTTTCATGCCTCCAACCTTGAAGTTCAATGTTCAAGTCGTTCATCGTGGGGTTGGGATATGCAAGGATGCTCACCTCTAAAGCAGACGCCTCTGGGATAGCATTGTAAAGACTGATTTCATAAGCTTGTTGAACTCCCTCACTCACAGAAATTTCCGGACTTTCACTGATTTGAACAAACACCTGTCCGATCGAATAAGCAACACTACCTTGACTTGAAAACGCATCGCCTCCAGAGGTATTTAAACTAATTTGCCCATAGCTCGATGAGCAAAAAAGGCAAATTATTGCAATAAAAAAGGGGCGAGAAAATTTCATAGAGTAAGTGTAAGGAAGCGAATATAGTGAGAAAGGTATTCCTCGAGTTAAAACAATTAGTACATTCTTAGTACATTTCACCATGGTACCACGCCCAATTCTCCTTTTGGTGTCCGAAAGGAAGGTCGTAGATCACCTTCATTCCAAGTTTCTCTAGACGTTCTTCGAGGATCTCCTTTGCAGTTTTTCCGTAAGGATTATCCGTACTGAAGCCAAACTCAAGGGTGTTGTCTTTAAAATCGCTAAAACTTCCGAGTGCGATGGTTTTCACCCCGTTAAAAACCCCACTGTATTCGAGGTTCATGAGCATGCGGTCGAGGTGGTAGAGCATTTCGTCGAGATCTTCGATAAAAAGCACATCTCCTTTTGACAAAAGATCAGTTCCCGTGAGCGAATATATCATGCTGAGGTTTCCACCAAAGGTCCTTCCCTTTACCAGGTGTTGATGTTCAGGAAAGCAGGTGGTTTTCATTTTTAAACTATCGAAAAAGTGCTTTTGGCAGGCTTCACTTCCTAATTCTAGGGTGGTGAGCACGGGGGCATGCAAAGAAATCATGTTCAGCTTTGAGGAAAGCGCTTCATGAATGACCGTTACATCAGAAAACCCACAAAACCATTTTGGACGAGCTTTCCAATTTTCCCATTGGATGTGCTGTATTGTTCTTATGGATCCATACCCCCCGCGTGCAGCCATCATGGCCTTCACTTCATCATCCAAAATAAAAGCATTGATGCCCTCAGCTCGTTCTTCGTCGCTTCCTGCAAACTGACCGTTTTCAAGGCCGATATTGCTTGCCAGCTTCACTTTAAAACCTGCATTTTCAATCAACTTAATGCCTTTTTCTAGTTGTTCAGGAACAACTTTTCTCGCTGGAGCAACTATACCAATGGTGTCGCCAGGAGATAAAAAAGGAGGCCAAATGGGATTCGAGTGGTTCATTCAATCAATTTCGGGTACTTTTGCGGCTGAAAGTTAACGTGAATTTATGAGTTCTTCGAAACGCACCATGGTTACCAGTGCCCTTCCTTATGCGAACGGGCCCATTCATATTGGACACATCGCTGGCGCTTACTTACCTGCCGATATTTATGTTCGTCATTTAAGAAGCAAGGGCGAAGATGTTGCCTTTATTTGCGGGTCTGATGAGCATGGAGCTGCCATTACCCTTCGCGCAAAAAAAGAAGGTGTTTCGCCAAAAGAAATTGTAGATAAATACCACGTTTTGATGCAGAAAGCCTTCATCGGCTTGGGCATTTCTTTCGATTACTATCATCGAACGAGTTCTCCTGAGCATCACCAAAACGCTCAAGAATTTTTCAAGGTCTTGAACGATAAAGGTGCTTTTGAGGTGAAAACCGAAGAGCAGTATTTTGATGAGGAAGCGCAACAGTTTTTGGCCGACCGTTACATTCAGGGTACTTGTCCGAACTGCAGCAATGAAAAAGCTTACGGCGACCAATGTGAGAGTTGTGGTGCAGATTTGAGCCCAACAGAACTCATCAATCCTGTTTCTACCCTTTCTGGCAGCACGCCTGTATTGAAGCCAACCTCTTTGTGGTACTTGCCTATGGGTGATCATGAGGATTGGTTGCGCGATTATATTGTTAAGGGTGAATTGGACGGTGTGGCTCATCACGACCCAAAGATGTGGAAGAACCATGTTATTGGTCAGTGTAAATCTTGGATCGATGGTGGTTTGCACTCCCGCGCCATGACTCGAGATTTGGATTGGGGTGTACCTGTACCCGTTGAAGGTGCTGATGGAAAAGTGCTTTACGTTTGGTTGGATGCTCCTATTGGTTACATCTCTGCTACAAAAGAGTGGGCCAAAGAACAAGGGAAAGACTGGAAAGATTACTGGCAAGACGAGAACACCAATTTGATTCATTTCATTGGTAAAGACAACATTGTTTTCCATTGCATCATTTTCCCAATTTTGTTGAAGTCGCACGGCGCTTATAATTTACCCCTTAATGTTCCTGCCAACGAGTTCATGAATTTGGAAGGTCAGAAAATCTCCACTTCGAGAAATTGGGCCGTTTGGGTGCATGAGTATTTGGAAGAATTCCCCGGCAAGGAAGACGAAATGCGGTATGTTTTGGGCTCGATTATGCCGGAACAAAAAGACAGTGAGTTTACTTGGGGAGATTTCAAAGACCGTGTAAACAATGAGTTGGCCGATGTTCTGGGCAACTTTGTGAACCGTGCCTTTGTGTTAACAAAGAAGTATTACGATGGCATTATTCCTGCCCCCGGCGAATTGAATGACGCCGACCAAGAACTCATCAAAGCCATGGCCGCTCAGCCGAAGAAAATAGATGAGGCCATTTGCAGCTACCGTTTCCGCGAGGCGCAAATGGAAGCCATGAATGTGGCTCGTTTGGGGAACAAATACCTCACCGACCAAGAACCTTGGAAGGTGATTAAAAGCGATCCCGAACGAGTGAAAACAGTCATTCACCTTTCCCTTCAATGTGCCGCTAATTGCGCCGTGATGTTGGATTGCTTTTTACCCAACACCAGTGCAAAAATTGCCAGCGCTTTGGGCATTGATTCCAAAGATTGGAGCAGTGCAGGAAAACTCATTTTAGAAGCCGGTTCAAGCATTGAGCAGCCCGGTATTTTGTTTCAGAAAATTGAACAAGCATTGGTAGATGCTCAAGTGGCTAAACTCGAGGCCAGCAAAGCCGCTACTGTTGCAGCAGCATTTAGTGTTGAGGCACAAAAAGAAAGCACCACTTTTGAGCAATTCTCTGCTATGGACATCCGCGTGGGTACCATTATTGAAGCAGAGAAAGTGAAGAAAACCAAGAAGCTCTTGAAGCTCACCATTGATACGGGAATTGACAAAAGAACCGTTGTTTCGGGCATTGCAGAGAGTTTTGCACCGGAAGACATCCTTGGTCAGCAAGTTTGTTTACTTGTGAACCTGGAGCCACGAAGCATCAAAGGCATTGAGAGTCAAGGCATGGTTTTGATGGCCGAGAAGTCGGACGGAAGTTTGGCTTTTGTAGCTCCCAGTTCTGGAGGTGTTGGGAATGGGATGAGGGTGAGTTGATTCAACTACTCAGATCAGTTCGAGCACACGTTCCGCAATTTGAACCGCATTCGTAGCAGCACCTTTTCGTAAATTATCAGCCACACACCAGAAGTTAATGGCTTTTGGGTGCGAGTGATCTCTTCGAATTCTTCCAACAAATACCTCGTCTCTCCCTTTGGCGAAAAGCGGCATGGGGTACTTGTTGACGTCTGGTTGATCTTGCAAGAGAACACCTGGGGTTTCGTGCAGCATTTTTTTGATGTCGGCAATCTCAAAATCCTTTTCAAACTCCACGTTCACCGATTCCGAGTGTCCGCCTTGAACTGGAACTCGAACCGCTGTTGCACTCACCAAAATCGAATCGTCGCGCAAGATTTTCTTGGTCTCGTTGGTGAGCTTCATCTCCTCTTTGGTGTAATCGTTTTCGAGAAAGACGTCGCAGTGTGGCAGGCAGTTCTGGTCGATGGGGTAAGGATAGGCCATCTCCCCTTTTTCGCCCTTGCGTTCGTTTTCCATTTGCTTAACCGCTTTGATTCCCGTTCCTGAAATGCTTTGGTAAGTAGATACAATGACCCTTTTAATTTGATAACGGTGGTGCAAAGGGTTCAGGCACATGACCAGTTGAATCGTGCTGCAGTTGGGGTTGGCGATGATTTTATCTTCTTTGGTGAGGAGGTGTCCGTTGATTTCAGGGACAATCAATTGATGTTCTGCCGACATCCTCCAAGCGCTAGAATTATCGATCACGGTGATTCCTTTTTCAGCAAATTTCGGAGCCCATTCCAAACTCATTTCACCGCCAGCACTAAATAGAGCAATGGCCGGTTTCATGTCGATGGCCGTTTGGAGCCCAACAATTGGAAATGCTTCACCCCGAAAAACAATCTTTTTCCCAATGGATTTTTCCGAAGCCACTGGGATGAGTTGTACAATTGGGAAGTTTCGCTCTTCTAAAACTTTCAGCAATTCTTCACCTACCATACCTGTGGCACCAACCACCGCGATTTTTATTCCTTTCGAATCCATTGAATGACTTTATAAATGATCACTTTCGTACCTTGCAAAAGTAGTATATTTAGCCCCCATGTTCAGTACTCATCACATTATGCGACAGTCCTTTCTTCTAGGCGTCTTGATTTTGCTTTTAAGCGTTAAATCCAAGGCGCAATTCACCGATGATTTTTCAGATGGCGACTTCATTTCAAATCCGGCTTGGACGGGAAGCAGCGATCAGTTCATCGTTAACGCAAACAGCGAATTGCAGCTCAACGCCAGTGAGGCTGGACAGTCTTACTTGAGCACTTCTTTGGGATTAACGAGCCTGGACAACGTGGAGTGGCGCTTTTCAATTAAACAATCTTTCAGTGGTAGTTCGAATAATTATTCCCGCCTTTATTTGAGTTCTGGTCTTGAGAATGTGGCTTTCACAGGCAATCAAAGTATTGGTGCGAACGGTTACTTTTTGCTTTTTGGCGAAGCGGGAAGTGAAGATGCCATTCGTTTGTTTCGAGATGATAATGCCGGAGATGCGCCCGTAGAAATCTTGGCAGGAAGTTTAGGACAGGTATCGTCTTCTTTTGACATCAGTATTCGTTTGCTTCGCGATGAGCTGGGCAACTGGAGTTTGTTTGTAGATCCGAATGCGGGTGAAGAATACGTTTTTGAAGCTACAGGGTTTGACAACACCTACACTACAGCCGATTTCTTGGCTTGGGTTTGTACTTACACCGTGTCCAATGCTGATAATTTCTTCTTAGACAACATTTATGTGGGTGAAGAAATTGTTGATGTTGTGCTGCCTGAATTACTCAGTGTTGAGGTGCTTGATGAGAACAGTTTGCTTTTGAGTTTTTCTGAGCCGCTTGATGCAAGTAGCGCTCTAAACCCTTTGAATTATGCCGTCATTGGCCTAGGAAACCCCAACAACCTTGCCTTTGAAGCCGGGAGCAACAGCAACGTGCAATGCGATTTTGGCAGCAATTTCACGGCGAACGTTCAGAGCGAAATAACGGTGAGCGGCATTGCTGATCTTAGCGAAAACATTATGGAAAGCACCACTTTCCCCTTCACCTATATCGAAAGCAATAGTGCTCAAGCGGGAGATGTGGTGATCAACGAAATCCTCGCCGATCCTAGTCCGGCACTTGGTTTACCCGAATTTGAATTTGTAGAATTGTTTAACGCTAGCGAGCTGTTCTTCGATCTTTCTGAGTGGATTTTTGTGAACACCACCACGGAAAAAGTACTTCCGAGTTTTCCCTTTCCCCCTGGTGAGCATGTGATTTTATGTGATGAAGCAGCGGTAAGTGAATTTCAGGCCTTTGGAAATGTGATTGGGATTCCATCCTTCACGGCTTTGAGTAATGCAGGAGACAGCCTCACCTTGCGCAGTAATGAGGGTGAAATTCTCGACATCGTAGCTTACGACATTGCTTGGTATGGCAATACCACGCTCGACGATGGCGGCATTACCCTAGAAAGAATCAACCCTTTTGGTGGTTGCGGCGGGGCTAATAATTGGAGCGCATCTCAAAGTTTCGCCGGTGGAACTCCTGGTGCACAAAACACCATTTTCAGCGATGCGCCAGACATCACAGCGCCTGAATTGATTGGGAGTGAATTGCTTTCTTCGAATCAATTGCTCGTTCGCTTTTCTGAGAGTTTGGATTTTGACACCCCAGTGAACATGATCACTTCAGTTAATGATTTGAGTATTTCTTTTGTTTCTCTGGCTGAAGGAGGAACGGCCCTGATTTTCACCTTTACAACAGGCGTTTTGGCGGGGGTAAATTATGAACTCACCATCGAAGGCATCAGCGATTGCACCGGAAATTTGAGCAGTGAGGTGTTTGGAATTGATTTCACTTTGGGCTTTGACCCTCAATTGGGCGAGCTCATTATCAATGAATTATTACCTGATCCGGATGAAGACTTTGACTCTCCTAATTCGGAGTTCATCGAACTACACAACCTGAGCGATCAAGTATTGGAGTTGAGTAACATCAACCTGTCTGGGGGTGTGTTCAACCAGCAGGTGACCTTGAAT